>JAKEFK010000157.1 GCA_022616075.1 bacterium | reverse complement strand
GGTCTCGTGATTGGCGTAATTGCCGGATTGCTGGTAAACGCGTTTTTCCCGAAGGACATGCCGAATGGCCAGAGTTCTCAGATCGAATGGTTCATCAAGAATTTCACGGAGCCGGTCGGTCAGATTTTCTTGCGTTTGTTGTTGATGTCTGTGGTGCCGCTGGTTTTTTCTTCGCTGGTTGTTGGCGTAGCTGGAATCGGAGACATCCGCAAATTGGGGCGCATCGGTCTGAAAACATTCGCTTATACGATCATTTTATCCGGAATATCAGTTTTTATCGGAATCGCTGCCGTAAATCTGATACAACCGGGAAAGCGTGTGGATTCCTCAACCGCAACGGCCTTGCAGGAGCGTTACGGAAGCGATGCAAGCAAGCGCGTTCAAGATGTCCAGAAGACCGGCTCCACCGACTCTCCGTTTATGACTGCCGTGAAAACTGTGATTCCCAGCAATCCGGTTGCTGCCGTTGCCTCCGAAACGCCGAACATGCTCCATTTGATGGCGTTCGCGGTGATTCTAGGTATCGCGGTTACTTTAATCAGGCCGGATGTGGCTGCCCCCTTTATCGGAGCGCTCGATGGACTTTTCCATGCGTCCACAAAAATCATTGACCTGATTATGAAAGCAGCTCCCTATGCTGTGGCATGTTTGCTTTTTAACAATGTTGCGCGTTTTGGGATGGATTTACTTCAAGCGCTTGCGTGGTTTTTCTTCACTGTTCTTGCAGGTCTTGCGATCCACATGTTTATCATTTATTCGATTTCGATTTCAACATTGTCCCGCATTTCTCCTTTAGAATTTTTCAGGCGAATCAAAACCGTCATGCTCACAGCGTTTTCCACTTCTTCATCGAATGCCACGCTTCCTACTGCTTTGCGTGTTTCTGAATCAAATCTCGGTGTGCCGCGGGAGATCAATAGCTTTGTATTAACGATTGGCGCGACTGCAAACCAGAACGGCACTGCGCTCTACGAAGGGGTTACCGTGCTTTTTCTTGCGCAATTGTCAGGCATGGATCTCGCTGTCAGCACGCAAATTCTTGTTGCCTATCTTGCGATTCTTGGCGGTGTCGGGACTGCCGGCGTTCCTTCCGGTTCCATACCATTCATCATCGTTGTGCTCACGCAGATTGGAATCAATCCTTCCTTGATTGCGATCGTGCTTGGTCTGGACCGGATCCTGGATATGTGTAGAACAACCTTGAATGTTGTTGGCGATCTTACTGCCGCTACCTACGTCGCTCGATCTGAAGGATACGAGCTGTTAAAACCGCCAAAGCAAGTTGCTGCTCAAGCTGTATGAATTACGAAGATCAACTCCTGAATATTTTCCGCCGGAAGGAAGCGTACCTTGAAGGACATTTTCTGTTGAGCTCAGGGCTGCATTCTCAAAATTACATGCAGTGCGCAAAGATACTGCAATACCCTGACATTGCGGCCGAGCTGGGGCGCCGCATCCATGAGAAATTGTGGGACAATACTCCGGCTGTTGACCTCGTATTAAGTCCGGCATTAGGCGGAGTGATCATCGGACATGAAGTTGCCCGTGCTTACAACGTTCCGTTTCTCTTTTGCGAACGGGACGACAAAGTATTCAAATTGCGTAGAGGTTTTGAAATCAAGCCAGGACAGAATGTGGTCGTGGTAGAGGATGTAGTGACGACCGGTGGTTCCACAAAAGAAACGATTGCAGTTGCGGAAAAAGAGGGCGCCAAAATTGTTGGAATCGGGTCCATCGTAGATCGCAGTGTGAAGCCAATCGATTTTCCTGCTGTCTACGTCTCACTTTTAAAACTTCCGCTCGATCAGTTTCGCCCGGAGGATTGTCCGCTTTGCGCTGAAAACATACCGGTCGTAAAGCCAGGAAGCCGCCGCATCGCACCCTGAAAATGCCCCGCCTGAAAGCAGTAATCGCATACGATGGCACTGACTTCTACGGATGGCAAACGCAAAGGGAAGAGCCAACGATCCAGTCCACGTTGGAACAAGCGCTTGAGCAAATTTGTAGAAAACCTGTATCGGTGATGGGCGCAGGCCGCACGGACAGCGGAGTCCACGCGTTTGCTCAGGTTGCGCATTTTGATTGGGATCATTCTTTGTCACCGGACCGGCTGATTCTTGGAATCAACGCAATTGTTCCTTTCAGCATTCGAGTTCTTCAACTGGAAGAGGTTCACCCGGAATTTCATGCGCGGTTCGACGCAAAATCAAAACTTTATCTGTATCGAATTGACCGGAACCGGAATTTCGATCCGTTTCACTTCCGTTATTCCCTTCATTATTATTCACCGCTGGATTTGGACCTGCTCCATCAATGCGCGAAACTCCTGGAAGGGGAGCATGATTTCAAAGCATTTCAGGCCTCCGGCACAGATGTGGTCGGAACGCGGCGCACGGTATTTCAAGTGGAGATTTCTAATTCATTAGAATTTCCAACATTCTCAGCTCAAGGAAATTTTCTTATGTTTCGGTTTCATGCAACGGGATTCTTGCGGAAGATGATCAGATTCCTGACCGGCACCATGCTGGAGATTGGCTCGGGTCGCCGGCCTTTTGAACATTTGAGTCTGGCGCTGGAAACAGGAGATCGAGATTATGTGGGAGTTCCCGTAGCGGCCCGTGGTCTTTTCCTGGAGAAAGTGATTTATTAGAATGAGTCGAGATGAGCAAAGAGAGCGCTGAAGAACTTTACCGTCAAATTGATCTGGACCGGCTGCCGGGGCACGTCGCCGTCATTATGGATGGAAATGGCCGGTGGGCGAAGAGCCGTCACTTGCCGCGCGTTTCAGGACACCAGCAGGGAATTAAATCGGTTCGAGAAATCGTCGAAACTTCCGCGCGACTCGGACTTCAGGTCCTGACACTTTACGCTTTTTCCGTCGAAAACTGGAAGCGCCCCAAAACGGAAGTTGATACCCTGATGCGTTTGCTGCGAGAGTATTTGCACAAAGAACTTCGAACGTTGATGGAAAACAATATTCGTTTTCAGTGTATCGGACGATGGCAAGAGCTAGCCGATGAAGTGACGCAGGACCTGCAGTGGGGTATGGATGAGACGAGCAAGAATACGGGTCTTCTTTTTAATATTGCTCTGAATTATGGAGGCCGCACGGAACTTGTTGACGCTTTTCGAAAAATGTTCATTGAGATGAGAAGGGCTGGAGAAGATGCCGCGATGATCAGTGAAGAGAAGATCAGTCAACACCTGTACACCGCAGGCGTTCCCGATCCGGATCTGCTCATTCGAACCAGCGGTGAGCTTCGAATCAGCAATTTCCTCTTGTGGCAAATCGCTTATGCGGAAATCTGGGTAACCGATGTTCTATGGCCGGATTTCAGAAAACGACATTTGTATCAGGCCATCCTGGACTATCAAAAAAGAGAACGCCGCTACGGTGGTATTACGAAAACAGTAAACTACTCCGCAACGGAATGAATAAACAATGTAGCGCGGGCGTCTCGCCTGCGGGCACAGCCGGGACGCCCGAGACTGTCCGAAAAGTCCGAAGTTGGCGAGTTCTAGTGGGAGCGCGGGCATCCTTGCCCGCAAATCACTCGTCGAACTCCTTGGTTTTTGCGGACTGGAAGTCCGCGCTCCATCTGACTTTTCGGATAGTCCCGCCCGCGCTACTTTGCTTATGAAGCGTGTTCTAACAGCACTCATTTTAATTCCCGCTATTGTTTACATTGTTCAATTTGCGCCAGCCTTCGTTTGCATCGCTCTCATTTTTCTTGTGATGTTGTTGGCGTTGCAGGAATACTTATCGCTGGTGGATGTTCCGGTTACTTTTCGCATCGTCTCAAGTTTGATCGCCGCAATTGCAACACTGATCCATCTCTGGCCGCAGTTTTCTCTTGTGATGCTGCTCGGTGTGGTACTCCTGTTAACTCTCGCTCTCTTTCCCTCCCTGGAGATGGCCGCAGCCTTTCACGCAGCCATTTCCGGATTTTTCGGCGCCATCTATGTCGGAGGACTGATGGGGTTTCTCATCGCGATACGAATCTGGAACGGAGGCGAGGATTTTCTGATGATGCTACTTCTCATTATTTGGGCAGGGGATTCCTTTGCCTACTTTGCCGGCAAAAGTTTCGGACGGCACAAGTTATCTCCCACAGTCAGTCCAAACAAAACATGGGAAGGCGCCGTTGCAGGATTCGTTTTCGGCATCGCGGCGGCAATTATCTGTAAGTTCACTTTCATTCCGGAGCTTGAGCTGGTGAACGCAATCGGGTTGGGTGCGGTCGTTGGTATCGCCGGTCAGATTGGTGACCTCTGTGAATCGATCGTAAAACGGGCCGCAAAGGTGAAAGATTCCGGTGGAATTATTCCAGGACATGGCGGAATGCTCGATCGAGTGGACAGTTTGTTATTTGGAGCACCGGCAATGTATTATTACCTTTCCTTTTTTAGTTAAACCGCCAAGACGCAAAGTTCGCCAAGAAAAAGAAGAATAAGAAAGTTGGCGTTCTTGGCGCCTTGGCGGTTCAAAATATGAAAAGAATTTCGATCCTTGGTTCTACCGGTTCCATCGGTGTGAACGCCCTTGATGTCGTCAGACGACTTCAGGACCGATTTCAGATCATCGGGTTGGCGGCGGGAAAGAACGTAGAACTGCTACGACAGCAGGCGCTCGAGTTTCGCCCGAAAATTGTATCTGTTGCTGACAGCCGGGGAGCCATAGATTTGCGCTCCGAGCTGGAATCGCGCGGAATTCGCGTGGTTTGTGGTGAAGAAGGATCGGTCGAAGTGGCCACACATCCCGATACTGGAATCGTTTTGTCGGCGATGGTGGGAGCGAAGGGTTTTTTGCCGACTCTGAAAGCGATTTCATCGGGAAAAGATGTTGCACTGGCCAATAAAGAAACACTTGTCGTGGCAGGGCCGATCATTTCGAGGGAGGTGGCGCGCAAGAATACGCGGTTACTCCCGGTCGACAGTGAGCACTCGGCGATCTGGCAATGTTTGAACGGAGCTAAAAAGGATACGGTGCGCAAGCTGATTCTTACGGCGTCGGGCGGCCCTTTTTTGGAGAGGGACCTTTCCAGTTTTCATACGATTACGGTCAATCAGGCGCTAGCACATCCGAACTGGCGCATGGGACGTAAAATTACAATAGATTCTGCAACTCTGATGAACAAAGGGCTTGAGATGATTGAAGCGCATTACCTGTTTGATGAACCGCCGGAGAAGCTGGACGTGATCATTCATCCCCAGAGTGTGGTTCACTCTATGGTGGAATTCATCGATGGTTCCGTGATTGCACAGCTCGGGATTTCAGACATGAGAATGCCGATTCAGTTTGCGCTCAGCTATCCGGAGCGATGGGAAAACGACCTGCCCTCCATCAAACTGACGGAGATTCGAAAGCTGGAGTTTTTCGAACCTGATTTGCAAAAATTCCCGTGTTTGAAGCTGGCGCAACAGGCGCTGAATACCGGAGGAACCATGACGGCCGTGTTAAATGCGGCGAATGAAGTGGCGGTGGAAAGTTTTCTTGCAGAACGGATTCCTTTTAGTGGCATTTGTCATATCGTAGAATCCACAATGGAAAAACATAACCCGGTCGCCGATCCCTCTCTGGAGGATGTGTTACAGTCGGATCTCTGGGCAAGAACACGCGCGAGAGAATCGGTGGTTCATATGCAGACTTGACCGCTCAGAAATCCTATTATTTTCGATAAAGGTTAATTTATGGGGCAATTACTCTCTTTCTTGATTGTTATCGGGATCATTATTTTGATCCATGAGTTTGGTCATTTCAGCATGGCCAAGCTGTTTCGCATTCCTGTCGCCACTTTTTCATTAGGTTTTGGGCCAAGACTATTTGGTTTTCGCTACAGGGAAACGGAATACAAAGTCTCTGCAATCCCACTTGGTGGATACGTAAAAATACACGGAATGGAGGATCAAGAAGCCGCGCCGGACGATCCCAATTCTTTTTACAACCGGCCCCGCTATCAGAGATTCCTCGTGCTCTTTATGGGGGTCGGATTCAACTGGATCCTTGCCATTATTCTGATCACCGCAGCTTTAACAATCGGCTTGCCTGTATCGCAATCCGTGGACATGCCCAGCCGTATCGGCGCTGTGATTCAGGGAACTCCAGCGGACAAAGCCGGTTTGAAGGTCGGAGATTTGATTCTGGCGATTAACGGACAAGAAACACGCACGTGGGAAAAAGTTTCGCTGGCCACTTTGTTGCATCCCGACGAAACCATTGTTGTGCGGTACCAGCGGGGAAATCAAATCGCAGAAAAACATGTTACGGTTGGCCGCAATCCCAACAACAGTCTTGGATACCTGGGAATTCATCCTTCGTCAGACGTGATTGTTCTTGCTGTGACTCCGGACATGCCCGCTGCAAAGGCAGGATTAAAGAAAGATGATGTGATTCGCACAATCGACGGAATTGAGATTCATGGAAACGAGAGCACTACCGCAGCCGTTCAAAGGACCGGAGGCAAACCGCTAAAAGTTGTTGTGGAACGCCTGGAAGGCGGGAAAAAAGTTGTCAAAGAATTCGAAATTCAACCTGTTAAAGATGCGGCCTTGAAACGTTGGGTTCTCGGTTTTGCTCCAGGGGAGCCGACGAAGTTACGAAAACTTCCATTGGGAAGCGCGATGAAAGAGAGCATCCGAACATGCAGGGACCATCTGCGGCTCAATCTCTTCTTTATTTCCAGACTTATTCAAGGAAAGCTTTCCTTAAAGGCAACATCAGGTCCTTTTGAGATTGCCCGCTTGAGCGATGCAACGCGGCAGACCGGTTTTGTGGTGCTCCTTATGTTCATCGGGCAAATCAGCTTTGACATTGGAATCATTAATTTGCTGCCCATTCCTGCTTTGGACGGCGGACATATTTTCTTCTTGCTGGTGGAAGGAATCTTCCGCAGAGAAATCAGCGTAAAGATAAAGGAGCGGGTCACGATGGTCGGTTTCTTTTTCTTGATTTGCGTGATGGTCGTCGTGCTCTATTACGATGTGCTGAAAATATCTGCTGTGCAAAAACTGTTGGAAAATTTTCGATGAAGGTTCTTTTCATTTGTACGGCAAATGTTTGCCGGTCGCCACTGGCGGAAGGGTATTTAAAGCACCTTCTGTTGCAGCATCCCCTTCCGGATGTGGAAGTAGAGTCCGCCGGTGTGATAGCGCTGCGTGGTTTCTCTGCCTATGAATGTGCTATCGAAGTCGCTAATCAAAACGGCTTTGATTTAAACGGACACAAGGCGCGTCAGATTACAGCCGAAATGGCGAAAGCCGCGGATCAAATCCTGTGCATGGAAACATGGCAGGCGTCCCGTGTTCTGGATCTCAATCAGGAATTGATCCTTAAAACTGGGCTGTTGGGAAATTATCACCCGAGCGGAAAACGGTTGATGCAAATTCCCGATCCCCGCAACTTCACCGTTCCGGATACGCTGGTAGTCTTTGAGATGATTCGACATTCTGTAGCAGGACTGTATAAGAATCTCTCCCGTTTCTAGGGCAGGCCTTGTGCCTGCCCGTTAGGGCGACCACAAGGGTCGCCCCTACCGTGGTAAGATATTTCTAATCCATGATTGGCTTCGATCTAAACCGCATTCTCGAATTCATGCTCGGTTACCGTGAAAACGTCTCTGACTTGAATTTTTCGGTCGGCCGCTCTCCTCAGATTGAAGTGGACGGCTCATTGATTTCCGTTCCCATCAAAGGTGTGGAGAAGCTCAGCCCGTATCAAACTGAGATCATCGCGCTTACTTTGATGGGAAACGACCGGGAAATCATCCGAAAGCTCGTCATGAGCGGTTCGACGGATCTTTCCTATGCATTGCCGGGAGTGACCAGATTTCGGGTCAATATTTTCCATCAAAGGGGCACACTCGGCGTGGTGATGAGGGTCATTCCTTCAACCGTCCCTTCCATTGAGAGTTTGAATCTGCCGACGGCCCTTTATGAGGTGGCTGCAGAGAAAACGGGGATTGTTCTAGTGACCGGTCCGACCGGCAGTGGAAAATCGACCACGCTGGCGACACTCATCAACGAAATCAACCTGAAACATGCATACCATATTGTAACGATCGAAGATCCCATCGAATACATGCACCAGCATCGCTTGAGCACAATCAATCAGCGGGAGCTTGGATCGGATACCACGACGTTCGCGATGGCCTTGCGTGCGGCTTTGCGGCAGGCGCCCAAGGTGATTCTGGTGGGTGAAATGCGCGATCAGGAAACTACGGAGATAGCCCTGGAAGCCGCGGAAACGGGACATCTTGTTCTCAGCACACTTCACACGATTGATGCTTCCAAAACAATCGACCGCATTATCGGAATCTTCCCGAAGTCCGATGAGCAACAGATTCGAATCCGGTTTGCTCAAAGTTTCAAGTGGGTAATTTCGCAGCGGCTCATTCCCAAAGAAAAAGGGGGCCGCGTTGCAATTTTTGAAATCTTGAAATCGACTCAAAGAACCCGTGACTATGTCATTAAAGGGGAACTGGAAGGACGTTCACTGCTGGATGCGATGATTGATGGTTCCCTTGAAGGAATGCAAACCTTTGATCGCGAGCTGGAAAAGGCGGTCAAAAAGGGAATCTTGACCGAACAGACTGCGCTTACTTATGCAACCAATCCGGGAAACTTGAAACTGCAGCTGGAAGGACTTTCAACCGGTGAAGGAGTGGATCTTTCAACAGTGCTGGATCGTGGATCTCAGCCCTCAGCCCCCACTGGCAAAATGGAGCCGGTGCCCCCGAGGGTGGAAAGGAAATCTGAAGTCAGACCGAAACCAAAAGAGACCAAGTTGCCTGATTGGATGGAGTGAGAATAAATCGTGGATCTTAATCGTAATCGTGATCTTAAATCATTATCATGAATCATGACTAAGATTAAGATTGCGATTAAGATTACGATCACGATCCACGATTAGTGAGAGAAGCCGATGGTTCTAGTTTGTCCCGGTTGCAAAAACAAAATCACGCTGGATGATGGCACTCTTCCTGTTGGAATTTTCAAAGTTCGCTGCACCGGCTGCGGAAGATCGATAACAGCCCAGTACAAAGATGATGAACCTGAACCTCCACCTGCGCCTGCGGCCGCGCCTCAGCCACCCGGATCGGAGGTAACAGAAAAGGCGAAGTCAGCGAGGACATCTTCGGAAACAACGGATGTTTCACCGGCTGTGCAAGCATTTGTCAAGGATCAGCTTGGCGTTGCAAAAAAAGAGATTCTTGATGCGATTCAAGCTTTGTTTCATGGCGCAAAGATCGGCCCAAGCGATAGTGTCGAAGAATCGATGAGTTCAAACAGAGCTTTAATTTGTTCCGCTGATGCTACGGTGGCTGATGCTCTGGCAACGACGTTAAAGGGCATGGGATATCAACCGGAATCCTGTTCATCGGCCATGGAGAGTTTAAAGACTGTCCATAGCTCGTATGGAATCATTGTTGTGGATCCGGTCTTTCCGGATGATCCCGAAGCAGGCAAGAAATTGATTGGGAAGATCAATGCAAAGAAGGCGGTCGATCGGCGTCAAACCTTCCTTGTTTTGATTTCATCAACGCAAAAAACGCTCGATGGCAATTCGGCATTTTTCAGCGGAGTAAACCTGATTCTGAATAAGTCAGACCTGGACGATTTTGAAATGACCGTCCGGCAGGGCCAAAAAGATTACCATCACTTATATTCCACTTTTCGGCTTATCTTCGAAGAAAAGCAGAATTCTTGAACTCAGATGGAGCGCGGACTTCCAGGCCGCAAAAATCCGGAATCTCGACGAGCCTTGGCGGGCAGAGATGCCAGCGCTCTCATCAGGAAAGCTTCGATTGTCTTTCCCGAAGGTCGACGTCTGCGCTCGCCGTCGTATAATTTCCTGAGATGCTTTTTCAGCTTGTACCCCTGTTTGGCTATCTTGTTGGCTCAGCTTTGCACGCCCTGATTGCGACTCTGGTCATGGTGCGCAAGGAAAAGCGGCCCAGCGAACGAATCTTCTTGATTCTGGTAATCTCACTGGGTGTCTGGCACTCAGGAAACCTGATTGCCTGGGTTCTGCAAGGACTGGCCCATGGCGAGTGGCTTTTGTTTTCCCATCTTGCCAGAGCCATCGCATTTCTGGGATTGGCTACACTTCCGCCTCTGCTCGTTCATACGCATATTGCTTTCTTAAACGATTCCGGCTCCCCGTTTTTGACCCGAAGAATGCAAAATCTACTGCTCGCGCTTTTCTATCTGCCGTTATTGTGGTTCGTCAATCCTTTATACTTGATGTTCATTTCATCGACTGTCATATCGGTGCAGGCGCTCACTCCTTACATGCTCCTGTACGTTTCCTGGTTTGTGATCTCTTTACTTCTTTCCGCCGCGATTGATATCCGGCTGGCTCGCATACAGGAAGATGAACCATTCATACACTTCTACAGAGTTTTAGGAACAACACTCCTGTTCATCGCCGTCCTCACAACTTTTACATACATCCTGCGAGGACGCGACTTTCCACAACTCCGCGGGTATTTGGAGATGCTCAGCATCGCCGCCTCGATTGTGCCCAGCACTGTCCTAGCGTATTTCATCTATCGATACAACTTCCTGGAGCTTGTGATCCGCAGATCTTTCTTTGTAATCACTCTTTCGGTTGTGATTTTTGGAATGTATTTTCTGGGCGTCCGGCGGCTCTCCGTCTTTCTCGGTTCTTACTTCGACATCGTGCCGGGACTCTTTGAAGCGATTTCAATTTTAGCCATCGTTGTGACGTTTCCGATTTACAAGAAATGGCTGCAAAAAAGAGTGAATCAAGTCTTCTTTCGTGAGTTCGGCTACTATCATCAACTGTTCAATGAGCTGGAACAAAGCATCAATTCTATTTTTGGTGTGCAACCTTTGGTGGACTATATCCAGAAAACGGTTTCGAAAGTTTTGTTTCTGGACTTTGTGAACTTGAGCATTTTTGATATTCGAGAAGGAAAAATAAAGTTCCGGGCCACGACTTTTCCCGAGTTACCGGTGATCGATTCGATTGTAAAGAAAATCGAACAGGACCGGTCCAGGCTCCTTCGCCTGGAAGATGTAAAGGAAACAGACGTGCAGACTGAAATAAAAAATCTCAACGCTATTTTCATCATTCCCGTGCGCCATAAAGGGACCTTGATGGGAATTTTCTCGTTTAAAGCGAAACCTCCCAGGCGCCCGATTCTTACTCAGGAACTCGAAATGCTTCAATCGCTCGCAGCACAAACGGCGATGTCTGTTTCTTCGGCTCTATTGATGGAAGAAAAATTGGAGTTAGAGCGAGCCATGGCAAGAAAGGAACGTTTGGCTTCCATCGGTCAAATGGCGGCGACTCTTGCCCACGAGATCAAGAATCCGTTGAGTTCCATCAAGAGCATCACACAATCCCTGGAAGAGCAGATTGTGGATTCTGAAATCAAACAGGACCTGGGTGTCGTGGTGCATGAAGTGGATCGTTTGAACCATTCTGTAAACCAGCTTTTGAGTTTTGCGCGGTCTTCCTCTCAGGATGTTGGAGACATTCCGCTGGTGGCAACGATGGAACACGTAATACGGATTCTTCAAAACGAATGCAAAGCGCAAAATGTCACGATCCAGCACCGTTATAACGGAAACATTCCGGCCGTTTTTGGGAGCTCTTTCGGTTTACAGGACATCTTTCTGAATCTGCTTCTCAACGCTTTGCAGGCGATGCCATCCGGTGGTGAAATAGACGTTGGCTATCAAGTGCGTGGAAATCTGGTAGAGGTGATCATTTCAGATAGCGGTCCAGGAATTCGTCCCGATCTGATCAGTCGCATTTTTGATCCTTTTTTTACGACGAAACAGAAAGGGACCGGTCTTGGATTGGCGGTGGTAAAACAGAAGCTTGCCGAATTCGGCGCGGATATCGATGTAACGAATTTGAAACCGCACGGATCTCAATTTACTCTTAGTTTTTTAACAGAAGAACGCAAAGACCGCGAAGAGAAAATACCATAAACCTTTGCGTGCTTTGCGATCTTCTGTTCAAAAATTATGGAAAAGCCATTGTTGTTGATTGTGGATGACGAACCGGCGTCCCGTTACGGGATCAGGAAAGCGCTGGCGCAGTTTCGGTTTTCCGTTCAGGAAGCGGGAGATGGAAAAGAGGCGCTGGATAAGATCCAACAGCTTCTGCCGGATCTTGTCATCCTGGATGTCAACCTGCCCGAGATGGA
Source organism: bacterium (assembly GCA_022616075.1). Taxonomy (NCBI): domain Bacteria; species bacterium. The sequence goes on along the minus strand of JAKEFK010000157.1, from coordinate 9,644 downwards.
TGGACTCTCTGTGCTTTCGCAGGTGCATCGCGAGAATTCTGTTCCGCTTGTGATCGTGATTACCGCATACGGTTCTGAAAAGATCGCAGTAGAAGCGATGAAGAGAGGAGCGTACGATTACGTTTCCAAGCCGTACGATATCGATGAGCTACGCCTGGTTGTGTCGCGCGCGATGGAGTCTCTGCATTTAAAACAGGAGAATCTGGAATTACGAAAAGAGCTCGAACGGCGGTCCGGTTTTGGTCCGATTCTCGGGCAAACTGTTGCAATGCGAAAAGTCTTCGACATGATGGAAAAAGTGAGTTTGAGCGACATCACTGTTCTGATTCATGGAGAGAGCGGGACCGGAAAGGAGCTTGTGGCTCGGGAAATACATCGCAGGAGCTCCCGGCACAATAAACCGTTCATTACGATGAACTGCGCGGCATTGCCGGAGAATTTGATTGAGAGCGAATTGTTCGGTCATGAGAGAGGCGCATTCACCGGCGCGGTGCGTCAACGAAAGGGAAAATTTGAGCTGGCTCATGAGGGAACGATTTTTCTTGATGAAATCGGCGATATGAGTCTCAACACTCAATCCAAGATTTTGCGAATTCTGCAGGAAAGGAAGTTTGAGCGATTGGGTGGCGATGAAACTCGTGAAGCGGATGTGCGAATCTTATCAGCTACCCACAAAGATCTCATGGCTGAGATCCAGAATGGAAATTTTCGAAGCGACCTGTACTATCGTTTGCAAGTGATCGACATAGAAATTCCTCCCTTGCGCGAGCGCAATGAAGATATCCCGCTTCTGGTGGAGCATTATCTTGGTGTGTTCTCTGAAAAACACAACAAGAAAGTGGAAGGGATGGAGCCGGAAGCGGTCCGGTTGATGCTCCGCTATCACTGGCCGGGAAATGTCCGTCAGCTGGTCAACATTCTGGAAAGGGCGGTCGTGCTCGCAGCCGGGCCTGTGCTGCGAAAGGAAGATCTTCCGAATGAGCTGGAGCTTCCTTCCGGATTCACGGACAGTTTTCTGGATGACCTCATGCATCTGCCTTTTAAGCAGGCTAAGGAAAAAATTGTGAGCAGCTTTATGAAAGAATATTTAACCAGAAGGTTAAATGACAATGACGGAAATATCAGTCATACGGCTGCGGAGCTGGGAATTCGAAGGCAGAGCCTGCAGACGATGCTGCGAAGACTGGGGATTAAATGAAACGGGGAATCGATTCGTTTGCGCGGACCAGCATGCGGGTATTGCAGGAGCAGGAAGATTTCTGGTACGGATCATTGCAAACCGGGCTTCCTGAGCTGCTGCGGTACTCCTTCGCTCTTGGTTTTTTCCCTTTCGCGGGCTACCTCTTTTCTTACACCGTTCGTGGAACGATCTGGAACGTGTGGCCCTTCGTTCAAACAACACTGGATGTGGGAAGCGGTCTTGTTTTTGCGGGTATGCAGTGGATTCTTTTTGGCATTTTTCCAGTTTTAAGTTCGCTCGTTCTGGAAATCGTTCTTGCAAGAACCAGGCAGCCTGTTGACTTCGAACAACTTTTGACGATCAGCACCTACTCAATGACACCGCTCTCGCTGGCCGGCTTGTTTGCGGGAGTTCCTTTTCTGGATCGCATTTGCGCGACTCTGGGATTTGCGACATTTCTTTTCCTTATTTATTACGGATTCCGGTACGCATTGAATTTTACAATCATGCGGTCGGCGTTCCGTACGTTCCTCTTTCTTGTTCTATTTGCATTGATCCGGCAAATGTTCGTATTCGCCATCGGATATTAGTGAAGAAGGACGTTTCGATACATTTTCTGCTCCTGCTGTTGATCACCTTTGGATTCCGGATGGTTCAACTGGAAGCAGATCCGCCATCCGATTTCAGCTGGAGCGGCGGCTACTTCGCTGATGAAGGTTTCTGGAGTCACAATGCAAGAAATGCCGCGCTGTTCGGCAATCCGGTTTTAGATGAATGGGATGCGCGCATCGTCAGCCCGGTGTTTGCGCGCGTTCAGCAGTTTTTGTTCAACCTCTTTGGCGTAGGATTCATTCAGGTCCGCTTGATCGGAGTGATTTCTTCTCTTCTGATCGCGGCCGCTTCTTTTATGCTCTTCCGTTCTCAACTGGATCAGCAGACCTCTTTTTTCTTTTCTATTTTGGTTTCTTTGAACTATCCGATGATGGTGCTGGGGAGACAGGGAATTCTGGATCCTTTTGCCGCAGCCTTTTGCTTGCTTGCTCTCGCGCTGGCTCTGAGCGGTTCGCCTGTTTCCAGTTTTGTTGCCGGTATTTTCCTGATGATTTCGTGCGTCACCAAATATCTGATGATTTATGCGCTTGTTCCTTTTGTCTTTGTGCTTTGGAATTCCCGGCAGCATATTCCGTTTCTCGCGGGACTCGGGGTCAGCTTTTTGATCTGGTTGTTTTTGAATTATCTTCCTCACCGGGATCTGTTGAGCGCATACAGCGCTTACTATGCTTCGCAACAGAGCTGGCAGATTGCAGCAGTGGCGAAGAACGTTCTTGAGCAACCGTTTTATCTGTATTTTGTGAAAACTCCCGCGATTCTGTGTCTCGGAAATTTAGCGCTCTGGTTCTTGTTGGTTCGGTTTAAAAATTCGGAGAAACTGGAAAAAGTTTTTTTTCTCTGGTTGCTGAGCGGAATCCTTTTCTTTGCTTTGTGGAAATACCGGCCGTTCCGTTATTATACTTCGTTGATTCCTCCGCTCGTTGCGATGGCGGGATTTGCACTCATCCGGTTAAAAGATGTAAGTGACGCAATCCGGTCAACCAGAATCCGCTTGCTGATCTTTGTGGGGATTCTTCTGCCGGTTCTGCAATTGAGTTTTGTCCTTGTGGATCGCATCGCAAATTGGAATGTTGTCCCGCGGCAGCTCGGAATACATTCCATGGATGCGGTTTTGCTGATTTTACTGAGCGGTTTGATGATCTGGAGCTTGAATGCCGGTGGTAAACGCTTGAAATACGTAGCCTGGGCTTTTGTTGCAGTTTTCCTTTTGTCCGATCTTAGAAATTATCTGAACTGGATGCTCAAACCTGAGTACTCGGCGGTGCAGATTTCCAGGGATCTTGAGAATCGAGCACCAAAAGGAATTGTCACCGGTCAGTGGGCGCCTGAATTGTGTCTGGGAAACAATCTTCACGCGATTCCAGTGTGGCAAGGTTTTGTGAACTCGAGCAACCCTTTCCAGAGATTCGGCATCACACACGTGTTGCAATGGAAATACCCGCTGGGAGGTGAGAAATTTGAACAATGGTTTCCGGAGGATTTCCAAAATTTTCATTTCGTTACAAAATACCGTATTAAAGACTCCGATCTAATTTTGTATGAACGAAAAAGGGAGGATTCAAAATGAATCGAATCACCGCATTCATTTTTTGTTTGTGTTTGCTTGGAGCAAGCGTCTGGGTCAATTCTGAAGAGGCGCCAGCAGATCTCATATTGACCAATGGCACGGTTATCACAATGGACCCTGCGTTACCAAAAGCGGAAGCGATAGCGGTGCGCGGAGACAGAATCGTCTGGCTTGGAGACGAATCAGAGATCAGTAAATGGTTTGGACGAAATACGAGAGTCATCGGTTTGAAAGGAGCTTTCGTTTTCCCGGGTCTGATTGACAGTCATGCTCATGTCACGGGATTGGGAAATGCGCGCGTGTCAATCGATCTTGTGGGCACTGCCAATCTGGATGCCGTTTTGGAAAAGGTGAAAGAGCAGGTTGCGAAGACGGCGCCGGGGCAATGGGTGCAGGGCAGAGGCTGGGACCAAAATGATTGGCCGGACAAAAAGTTTCCAGGCGCATCCGATCTGGATCGAGTTGCGCCGGATCATCCTGTTTTCTTGGAACGCATTGATGGACACGCGGGCTGGGTCAATACACAAGCGTTGAAGCTGGGTGGAGTAACAGCCGCGACAAAGGATCCGGAAGGAGGAAAGATCCATCGGGATGCAAAAGGAAATCCAACGGGAATCCTTGTAGATACAGCAATGGATCTGGTTGCCTCCAAAATGAAAGCCTTATCGCAGGAAGAATTGATCGAACGAACCAAACTTGCTGCGCAGGATGCATTGAGCAAGGGAATCACCATGATTCACGATGCGGGTTCCTCGAAGAATGATATTGATGCATGGAAAGTGATGGCGCAGAAGAAGGAGTTGCGCGTTCGCATTTATTCGATGGTCGCAATGCCCAGCACTTTCGGGGAAGAATATTTGAAGAAGAAGCCGCAGCAGTTTGATCCGTACCTGGATATTCGTAGCATGAAGCTTGTTGTAGACGGCGCGATGGGATCGCGGGGCGCGGCAATGCTCGAACCATATGTCGATGATCCTGGTAATACCGGTTTGTTGATGTGGAAAGAGGCGGACCTGATGCGCGTGCTTCATGCTGCGAAAGCTTCCGGCATTCAGGTGGGGATTCATGCGATCGGGAACAGAGCGAACCGGATGATCCTGGATGCTTATGAAAAAGCGGGCGTAAAAGGACTGCGCTGGAGGATCGAACACGCCCAGCTACTTTCAAGTCAGGATATTCCGCGTTTTGCAAAAATCGATGTGATTGCTTCGATGCAACCGATCCATGCAACATCCGATATGCCCTGGTTTGCAGATCGCGTTGGGAAGGAACGCACAAAAGCAGGCGCCTATGTGTGGCGCAGTCTGCTAAATAACAAAACAATCATTGCAGGCGGTTCCGATGCGCCCGTGGAAGACATTAATCCGCTGTGGGGCCTTTATGCTGCGATCACCCGCCAGGATCATAAAGGAAAACCGGACGGAGGATGGCTTCCCGAACAACGAGTAAGCCGGGAAGAAGCCATTCGGATGTTTACACTGGATGCAGCCTATGCGGCATTTCGTGAAAAGGACTTAGGAACACTCACAACAGGCAAACTCGCAGACATGATCGTTTTGCCGGAAAACCTGTTAACCTGCGATCCGAAAGCGCTGATCGATATGAAAGTGCTGTACACCGTTGTGGGTGGTCAGGTGCGTCATCAGGGAAAATAAATAAACCGCCAAGGCGCCAAGACGCCATGTTCGGAAAATATCTTAATATTTCTTGGCGCCTTGGCGTCTTGGCGGTTCATCTTACATGCTTGGGCCGAAGAGCACACCGTTGAAGAAGAGTTTGTCGAGGCCTTCCCAGTAAGCGCGAAACGTCGGATCTTCGGCAAAAAGAATCACGTGACCACTGCCGAGCGACTCCTCCATCAGATAGACTTTGTTTTCCAGTCTCTGGCGGCTTATGTCCCAGATCAATCCGGACATTTTCAAACGATCTGCAGCGGGATAGGAAGCGACAGGTTTTACTCCTGCAGGAGCTTCTAATACGTTAGAGGAATACAAAAACACTGGAATTTCTTCAGAACGGTAACCAAAAGTTAAAAAATGTTTTAGATTTAATTTTGCTCGCCCGATTGCGCCCGGAATGACGTCCGGTTTTTCTGTTTCTTCCTCCGGTTCTTTTTCCTGTTCTCCTTCTGCTTTCTTTTCTTCAACCGGCTCTTTTGAATCTTTTTTGAATTTCTGAATCCGTTTCACAGACGTCAGCTCGCCGTTCTCCGCAATAAAAGCGGCTGCGCTTCCAACAGCGATCACCGTGCCTCCTTCCTGTACCCAGTTTTTCAACGTCTTGATCCCCTCATCCCCCACGATTGCCTGATAACTGGAAATCCCCCCTTCATCCGGAAGAATCACCACATTGTAATCCTTCAATTTCACATCATTGAGCATGGTTGTAGGCAAGGCGGTAAACGGGAATTGATAGCGTTGCTCAAAAAGATACAGGATGGCGCCATAGGAGGTTGGGTCTGTGGGCATTTGCGTTAATACAGCGACTTTCGGACGTTCCACAAAATAGACATCGTTACTGCCGAGATCTGGTCCTTCTTCGGTCCAGGCTGTGTTCGTTCCCTCAAAGCGAAGTCCCGTTGTTTTGGAAACCTGCTGCAATTGAGAAGCAAGGCCGGAAGGCTGATCACTGATCTTGATGATCAAGGAACCCGCATTGTATTTTCGTTGTTGGAGTGTGAAAGGTTTTGTTGTGAAATAAACCCGAACATTTCGTTGCAGTAGCTCCTGTGCCGCCTGAATCACTTCATTGGAATCGTAATTGAGAAGATAGGCATAAGTGGCATCGGGAATCGCAGGATTTTCTTGCGGTACGGTTTGTATCAATTCCGCGCCAGCGGGTGCCGGTTCCGTAGACCAGTAAGCATCCAGATTATAGGCAAGTGGCAAAGACCAAGCGCTGATGTCGTAAAACTCCGAAGGCTCCTTATCCTTTCGACGTTGTTCTTCCTCTTCCAAAAACTTTTTGTCTGGCAGAGTTTCTTTATCAAACAACGAGCGCAGCAATCGTTTCAACGGCTGTTCCAATGAAATGACGTAGTCCCCCTTACGAAAACTGTGAGTAGACATTCCTTCCGAATAGTAACCGTAAGCCTCCACTTTAAAATCGTTCTGAAGTTGCCGCACTTCCACACCTTGCCAGATCAACTTTTCCACAAGACGGTCGGCTTGATTTGGATCCGTGGATCTACGGATCAAATATTGACGAATCGGTCCGATTTTTCCTTCCTCAATTGCCGATTCGCGAAAACGGTAAAAGTCCCGGAGCCTCGCTTCACGGTTTGTTGCTGCGAGCTTGCATGTGGCAAGAGTGGAAAGAAAATGGTGCCAGATCGCGTCATGATAGTGGACGACTTTTTCGTCATAGCGTTTTCGAATCAGCCCTCGAACACTCGCCTGCTCAAATGTTCCGGAAAGAGCGCCGTTGTAAGTTGGCCAGCTGTCGCCGTAACCGGGATACCAGAAATCAAAACGTTCCTGCGTGAAGTATTCAACGCGATGGCGATCAAATTCGCCGGACACGGCTTTGCCGAGTTTGTTCCACCACTCAACCATGTTCGGGGGTATATGAGGATTGTGAGGAACAGTTGGTGGTGGAAAGAAATAAGAGCTATCTTCACTCATTTCGTGAACGTCGATGAAAATCTGCGGATGGTATTGTTGATAGGCTTTGATTCGCGCGAGTGTTTCTTTTTGTGATAGAACCGTCCAGTCGCGGTTCATATCAAAAAGGTAGTGATTGTATCGCCCGCCCGGCCACGTCTGATTGTGTTCGGCTGCATTCGGATCGGAATTCGGTGTTACGCCAACTGTGGAGTAAAAATAACTGATAAAACGTTCCCTTCCATCGGGATTCTCCATCGGATCGATGAGAATCACGCAATTGCGAAGAATCTCTTGCGTCTCGGCATCGGTGCCTGCAACCAGGTAGTATGCGAGAGCAAGCGCGGTTTCGGCTCCCGAATGTTCTGCGCCATGCACGGAATAACTCAAGCAAACAAATACCGGGTTTTTCTGAATGATCTCATTCGCTTCGCCTGCGGAAGACTTTCGCGGATCAGCGAGTTTCAAATTGGCCTGCCGGAGTTCTTCCAGTCGGGACATATTTTCCGGAGAGCTGATGATCAGATAGTACAGGGCCCTTCCTTCATAAGTTTCACCAATCTTTTGCACTTTGATTTTCGGCGATGATTTTGCGAGCGCGTTCATGTACTGCTCCATCGCGCTGTGACGGGTGATCTGTTCTCCAAAGTCATAACCCAGAACAGAACGAATCGTGGGAATGGCGGGATCAAACGTCTTTCCTGTTCGGTTGAGTACCGGCGTGGAATCCGCCAGGGCAGTAGAAAAGAAACCACAGATGGACACAGATAAACACAGATACTTTAAGCGATGTAGCGCGGACGTCTCGTCTGCGCGAGCTTGCAGGCGGGACGCCCGCACTACTTTGCTTAAGAGTTGCTTCATTTTGGGATGAGTCACCTGGTCCCAATTATAACGTGTGGAAAAACTGAGCGTGCTTCTTTTAAGAAGAGATGTTCCAATCCCGCATAGCGTCTCGAAAAATGAAACAGGTGGAGCTGCTTCACTTTTGCTTCCCGCGCAATGGAGGCGGCCTGAACTGTAGTAAGATGATGCGTTTTTGCGGCGCGGTCTTCATCGCTTTTCAAGAAAGAGGATTCACAAAACAGGTGATCACTGTTTTCAGCGAGATCAATCATTTTTCTGAAATTCTCTTCATGAAATACAGCATCCGTTATATAGGTGATTGCATAACCCGGCGCAAAGTAGAGCAATTGTTTTCGTAATTCAACCACGTCTCGTTGTTGTCCATCTATAGAAATAGTACCGCTTTCACGCTCCTTAACTTCTTTTACCCAGGGTCCGGGCTTCCATCCTGATTTTTGAAGAGCTTCTTCATTGACTCTCCATTGATCGCGAGTGAAGATCCGGTAAGCGAAAGAGCGAATACTGAGATGTTGCAGTGAAACGAAGCGAAAGGTCCATTCCTTGCGGGTATCAATCACGGGCCGCTCCGGTTCAACTTCTTTGAGCTGATATTTTTCCTGCGGGTGAAGCTCGAAGGTTCGCAATGGTTCCAGTTCCGTCACGCGAAATTTTAAATAAACGGTTTCCGCGAGATTCCAAACATAACCGTGGATCTTGTGGAACACATGTTCGGCCATGCCTTCAGGGCCCAGGATATGCAAAGTGTTTTTGCTGCCGAGATGCACGCGCATCCAGGAGTCAAATCCAATGAAATGATCCAGGTGTGTGTGAGAAAGAAACAGAAAACGGGTGCGCAATAAGCGGGCATGTCCCAGATGCTGATTTCCGCAGTCGACCAAAAAGGAATAAGGAAGATTCAGGGGCTCTATATATAGAGATGGATCACCTGTCGCCCCGGCTCCCAACGCAAAAGTCGCCCGCTGCGTTGCGGTTTTCGTTTCCGACTTATTCACTTCTTCAACAGGTCACCGAGACTCAGAATCGATTTGCCATCTGTGATAATCGTGGTAACTCCCGGGGTGATCTTTTGAACGTATTCATATTGAATCAGTGCGGGATTACTCGCCAGCGCTTCTCCTTTTAATCGGATCGATTCCGCCTCGCCTTGCGCTTCAATGATTTTTCGTTCTTTTTCCTGCCGTTCCCGCTCCAATATGTACTGCATCCGCTGCGCTTCCTGTTGGGCGATCTGTTTTTGTTCAATCGCTTTCTGGAACTCTGCGGAGAAAGTCACTCTGCGAATCAAAACTTCATCCAGAGCAAGGTAATTGGTTCGAAGCCTCGGCTCTAATTCTTTGAAGGATCTGTTTTGAATTTCAATCCGTTTTTCCGTGTACACTTCCGTCACCGGATAGGCCGACACCGCGAGCCGCACCACATTTCTAACGTGAGGCCGCACCACTTTGTCTATATAACCGACTCCAATGTTTTGATGGAGTTCCGCCAATTTCGATTTGTCAATATGAAAACGAACGGTTACATCCAGCTTTACAACCTGTCCGTCCTTCGTCAAACCTTCCAGCGCATCGTCACCCTTTGTTTCGCCTTCTCCATAAGTTGCGCTCATTGTGTAAGTCTGTACGCGTCCATCGTAAATGATCGCGGTTTGCAATCCCGGAAGAAGAATATGCGTTCCCTGATCGCGCGAAGAAACACCGCCGGTCAATTTGCTGAACACGACCGCTAAATACCCGGCATCAACAACCAGAACCGTGTTGACGAGTATGACGATCGCAACAATGGCCAGCGCTATGATTACAATAAGTCTTGGTTTCAT
>JAKEFK010000156.1 GCA_022616075.1 bacterium | reverse complement strand
TTACGATTGTGTTGAATTGGAGTGCAGAGATGAACAAGCAACCTGACTAAATCAGTGCGGTAGTTTGGGGCGTAGGAGAGAATAGACCCAGGTACCGAGAATAGCGCTTGCAATTGTCACCGCGGTCACGGTAAGTCCGGAACCCAGCTGCGCATACAACGGACCGGGACAAGCTCCGGTGAATGCCCAACCGATGCCGAAAAGAAATCCGCCAATGATGTAGCCATGATTGTTTTGTTTGGCAGGGATCGCAATCGGTTCCCCGGATAGAGTTTTCACTTGAGACTGCTTGATCAACCAGACCGAAAGCATTCCTACAGGAATGGCGGTCGCAAAGATTCCATATAGTTGAAAACCTTGAAAACGAAACATTTCCTGGATCCGGAACCAGGAGATGGCTTCGCTCTTTGTCAAAGCGATTCCAAAACCAATGCCCAGTAAAAGATATTTGATGTTCTTCATCGTATCAATAAAAGAATTCTTGGAAGCAAAAGATAAGTTGCTGCAATCCCACCGGCAAAAAAGGATAACAGTGCAATCAACGAAGGCAATTGAAAGCTGGAAAGACCCATGATTCCGTGACCGGATGTGCAACCACCCGCGTACCGGGTTCCGAAACCAACAAGAAATCCGCCGGCTACGATGAAGATGAGCCCGGGAAAAGTGACAAGACTGTGCCAATTGAAAATTTCGTGTGGCAACAATCCCGTTTGCGGTTCGATGCCCAATGCCTGCAAATCCTGAACGGTCTTCGCAGAAATAGCAACCGGATCCGGCGAACGGAGCAAATATCCACTGAGAAAACCGCCAATCACAATTCCCGCCGCGAAAAACAGATTCCAGCTCTCTTTCTTCCAGTCGTATTTGAGAAAAGGAATGTTCGCGGGAAAACAAGCTGCGCAGATATGGCGTAAAGAAGATGAGATGCCAAGCGCCTTATTCCCCGCAATCAACAGTGCAGGGACTGCTAGTCCGATCAACGGTCCAGCAATGTACCACGGCCACGGCTGCCTTAACCACTCCATGTTTTCCCGATACTACATCAGAAGTGTGCGTCAGGCCAGTTTCACATCATAATCTCGGATCGACCGGTTCACTTTCAAGAGCGAGAGCGCCAAACACACATTCATGGACGCGTCGCAGAGGCTCCAGACGTACGAAGCGCTCAAGCGCTTCAACACCCAGCGCAAATTCGCGCAGAGCAAGGGAACGTTTTGTGGAGAGCCCGCGGGAACGGAGCCGCTCCAAATTCTCAGGATGCGTATACTCCGGTCCATAGATGATGCGCAGATATTCCCGCCCCCGGCACTTGATCGCGGGTTGCAACAGGCCTCTCCTTCCACGCATAACAAAATCAAAAGGCTTCACAACCATTCCTTCATTTCCGTTTTCCGTTAGCTCTTTCCACCATGCGATTCCATCTTCGCAGCTCTGTGTATCTGTTAGATCGACAACTCTATATTTCGTTTGCAGAAGAATCGACTCCGGCGAAGTTTCGCAAATCCGCTGCAGCGATTCCATATGCCATACGTGATCACGGTCAATATGAACCTTTCCTTCCGTAGCCAACAAATGAAACGGCGCGAGCTTCAAATCAGAAACAGACCTGACGGACCAGCAGTATCCCCTGTACGCATCAACATATTGATCGATCATCGACAATCGATCCTTGTGACTCTCGACCAAATCGCTCTGACCCGCACAATTCAAAGCTTGAATCGACTGCTGCAGCGCCGCATTTGCCGCAGTTCCGACCGCGGCATACTGGCTTTGAAGCAGATCCTGAGCCTTCGCGGACCAGGGCATCAACTCACAATCGAGACAGACCCAGTCCGTTTGAAACGTTTCCCAGATGCTCGCAGCGCTCAAAGCCGAATGAATCTGTTCCAGCACTTGCTGCTCCAGTTCCCGATCTTCAAAGAAACGACGGCCCGTGCGAGTGTAGCAAATCCCAAATCCTTCGAACACGCCAAAGCGTTTCACCGCCGTCTTTTCCTCACGGCACACAATGACGACCGCACGCGATCCCATGTGCTTTTCCTCGCAGACAACTCTGCCGGCTCCGTGCGTCCTGTAATATGAGAAAGCTTCTGCCGGATGCTCCAGCAATCCAGGTTCATTACTCGTTTCGCAAGGCGACATCGTTGGCGGAAGGTAGATCAGCCATTTTGGGCTGACCGCGAAACGGCTCATCACTTCGAGTGCAGCAATGGCATTTTCTTCACGAACGGTCACATTGCGATAAAGCGATGTTGAGATGATCCGCTTTCCGATCACATCTTCAATATCCAGCAGATCATCGTGTTGTTGCTGCGCGGTCAGAGCCGGTGCTTGTTTCTCTTCTTCCAGAAATGGTTTTGCCGGAGCATAGTACGTGAATCTCGCCGGCACCGATACAAGATCCTTTTCCGGATACCGTAAGGCTGTCAGTTTTCCTCCAAATACACATCCCGTATCAACGTTGATCGTACCGTTGAGCCATTCCGGTTCCGGCACAGGCGTATGACCGTACACAACAATCGCTTTGCCGCGGTAATCAGACGCCCAGTTGTAGCGGATCGGCAAACCGTACTCATCCGTTTCACCGCTTGTTTCTCCATACAGAGCAAAATCGCGAACGCGGCCTGATCCTCGCCCTTGCAAATCAGCTTTCATCCCTGCATGAGAAACAACGAGCCGCCCGTCATCCAACACATAGTGACTGATGAGACGATCCAGAAATTTCGACACTCTTTGTATGAATTCCGGCGGCTCATTTTCCAATTGCTTCAGTGATTCAGCCAGACCATGCGTGATGCGAACGTCTTTACCATTCAACTTACGCAGCAGTTTCGTGTCATGGTTCCCGGGAACGCAAAGCGCTGTTCCTGAATCAACCATGTCCATAACAAGACGCAATACTTCAGGCGTCTTCGGACCGCGATCGACAAGATCTCCAAGAAAGACAACCCTTCTACCTTCAGGATGAACCACCCTGTAACTACTTTCTGAATCCGTTTGATCGACCTGATATCCAAGCCTGTTCAGCAGTTCAGCAAGCTCATCGAAGCATCCATGAATATCTCCGATTATGTCAAAAGGACCATGATCGAACCGTCTGTTGTTCCAGAGCGGCTGGCGTTCCACTTCGGCTGTATCAACCTCCTCCGGAGAATCCAGCACGTAGACATAACGGAAACCCTCCCGTTCCAAATTCCTGATGGAACGCCGCAACAATTGACAGTGCTGGCGCACAACATGCGATCCAAACTGCCTGTCCGATCGCGTCTCATTCCGCTTCAGACAAATCTTTTCAGGCACCTTAAGAACAATCACCACTGCAAAAGCGTGGAACTTTCTCGCGAGCTGTACGAGCGGCTGTCTAGCTTCCTGCTGAACGTTTGTCGCATCAATGACTGTCAGCTTTGCAGATTCTAATCTTTTAGTAGCAACAAAATGCAGCGCCTCAAACGCGCGTTCTGTTGCCGTTTGATCATTTTCATCATCGGACACCAGCCCGCGAAAGAAATCAGACGAAAGCAACTCTGTCGGTTTGAAATGCTTGCGCGCAAATGTGCTTTTCCCTGAGCCCGAGGCGCCGATCAGCACCACAACAGATAACTCCGGTATCGTGATTTTCATCGCTGAAATACCCCCATCTGTGTGGGCGCTCCAAGCTCCCTGTCCAACGGGCCTATGGGAAGAAAACGAACAGAGTAACCGTGTCTTTCTGCCGTTTTTCTTGCCCACGATTCGAATTCGGGTCGATTCCATTCGAAACGGTGATCCTTATGACGCAACTTGCCGGCCGGAAGATTTTCAAAACGGACATTGTATTCGGCGTTTGGTGTTGTAATGATCATTGTCTTGGGTCTGGCGAATTCAAATACCACGCGCTCAAACGCGTTAAGGCGATCCATGTCCAGATGTTCAATTACCTCCACGGCCGTAGCACAATCGAATCCTTCCAATCGTTTATCGCGATAAGTAAGCGAACCCTGTATCAATTGAATCCTGGATCTCTGCCTTTCCGGAAGCCGGTCGAGCCGTAGCTTCTCGTTTGCAACTTCCAGGACGCGATACGAAACGTCCATACCAACGATTTTTTCGATCGACTTTTCTTGAAGAAAACGTTCCAGCAGTTTTCCGGAACCACAACCGAAGTCGATGACACTTCTGGCGCTTGCGTTTCGCACTGCAGCCAAAACTGCTCCGAAACGATGTTCGTTCAAACTGATTCGCTCCTCCAATTGTGCCTCCTCGTTCGCATGTTCTTCATCAGTTTTGTCCGGATCCTGATCATCCTCTTCAACGAGTCGCGCAAGGGCATCCCGAACAAGTCTCTTTCGATGTTTCAGGTAGCGCCTTGTGATTTGCTCCTTCTCCGGGTGAGATCCTAGCCACTCCGAAGCGTTCCGCAACAATTTTTCCACTTCATCTTCACCCACCCAGTAATGTTTCTCATCATCTAAAACCGGAATCAGAACGTAAAGATGCCGCAGCAAATCCTTCAGGCGAACAACCGATTGTAGCTCAACACTGAAGTAACGACTCTGCCCCCATTCTGGAAATTTTTCATCCAGGACAAGTTGAGACGCCTTCACTGTATAACCCAATGGTTCAAATAATTTCCGTAGAAACATTTCTCCGCCTCTGCATGGCAACACTGCAATCTTCACTTCAAAAGGCAGGGGCTTTTCCGCGAGCTCCTGTCTTTCCTTACTTCTTCCGCCGAGTGCGCTTCCAAACACCTGGGAGATCGCAACGCTAAGAAAAGAGGAAGCCACATAGGGTCTGTCATTCACATACTGTTCCAGTGAAAACGAATTTCCACTCATTCCACGTTTGTTGCGAACAAGACCAATTGGATCAATTTCCAAAAGCAAGGCAGCCGTGCAGCGTTCTGCGGATGCTTCCGGATAGAAAACGTGTGCCTGTCCGAAAGCAAGAGAAAAGGACTGCAAGCGCGCCGGATTCTTATAAAGCAAATAGCCAAGATCTGTGGCTGGTTTGTGTATAGTCGTAATCGTTAAAAGCATTTTGCTCTCTTCAATGTTTATCATAGAAGGAAACGAAAGGCGGGCATTACTGCCCGCCCCCGTTATTTCATAGTCAGCATTCGTTGCAAAAGCGTGTCGAAGCCACCGAGAACGTTGATGTTCTCAACTTTTTCCGCGAGCTTCTCCAGCGTCTCCAGCTCCTTCAGGCGAACCAACAGAGGGTTGTTCTCCATCAATTTGGCCGTATTGAGCAAAGAGCGCGTTGCAGCGGTCTCTTCACGCCGGCGAATCAAATTCGCTTGAGCTTGCTTTTCCGCAGTTACAACCTGGTTCAGGATCTCGCGCATATCGCCCGGCAGGATAATATCCTTAAGCGCGATTGCGCCAACGCGAACACCGACAGTTTCCATTTCCCGGCGCACGGATTCGGCGACCGATTCATCGATGTCCACCTTCTCCGCCAGAATCTCTTCCAGGCTCCGTTTGCCGAGCGTCTGCCGGACCGCCAACTGAACGGTTCGGTACAGATGTTCGTTGTAATCCTTAACCATTTGCTTTGCCATCACAGCATCTGCAACACGGTATTCAGCGAAAGCATTGACTCGAATCGAGACTTTATCGCTGGTCAAGATTTCCTGACCCGCAATTTCCAGTGTCTGCAATCGCATATCGATTGCCTCCATCCGAACGTTTTGCGCAACGTTCCAAAAACCGTAAGCGCCCGGTTCCAGTGTCTGAACAAGGCGACCTTCTACGAACACAAGGCCGGCCTTTCCTTCCTCGACTATAGTGAACGTCACCAACGCTGTCTTGATACGAGCGAGCGCCTGCAGTAAATCAGCAGGCACTTGTGCACCTTGCTTCACATCAACAATTCGAGCAGTGACCTCGACCGGTCCACGCCAGAACAATGCACGCTTTCCGGGTCCAATCACGCTCCAAACCTTTCCATCGAGAAACGCAATGGCAACCTGCGCGTCATTGGTTTCTGCGATTGTGAAAAAGCGTTCCGCTTCTGCGCGCTTTTCCTTCGCAAGGTAATCGGACCAATCACTTTCGAATGTTACGCAGCGCACGTTGTAACGTTCCGTTTGTACCTTTCGTCCAAAAGTCCAAACCCAGTATTCGCCAGGTTCCAGAATTCGAACGAATCGACCTTTTTGAATCAGCAATACGCGCTCCTGATCACCGACCAGAATGCGCCGAAACAAAACCATCTGAATCACCTCCTTTTGTGTTCATGGTTTTTCAGAAAAAGCTTCACGGGCTTACTCCCCGATCCCTTCGCGGGAGATCTTTAGAGTTCCTGGTTGCGATGTTTTCGATGATCCAAAAAAACTGGAATAACGAAAAACGGCCGCTTCCGAGGGCAGTTTCAGAGATCGCTCAAAGCGTCGGTAGCGGTGCCGAAAATAGATTTGATTCTAAGAACGGCAGGAGTGAAGCCCGATCAGGCTACAGGTGTTTAGCGGTGTTTGCAGCACCGGGCTCCGATAGCAGGATTTGAACCTGCCACTCACAGATCCCAAAATCTGTCGCTCTACCCACTGAGCTATATCGGTAGGAGTGGAAGCGGTCTCCGACCATCGGCATGCGGTGCTTCAGCGAAGCCGCACCAGCGAGGCGTTCTGAACCTCTACCTTTGATGATCATTGACATTTTAATGTCCTCCACGGGGAAAGTATTCTAATGATCGCGTGTATTCTTGTCAACAGAAATTTTGCGCGCGATAAACTGTAAAATAGATAATGTCTGCATGCTCAAATTAAAGGCGGGAAAATTTCCAACAGATGTGCTTCATGCCAGGACAGTTGGTGATCTGGTCTTCGCTGAGACCTTCTATAAGTCGGGTCAGTTGGTCGAAAAGCATTCTCACAAACAGGCCGGATTCATAATCGTCTTGCAAGGAGAGTTCACTGAGCTTCATGAAACAGGGAATCGGACGTGCAAATCATCCGATGTTATTTTTCGGCCTGCCGATCAGCTTCATGCTAATCATTTTGAGACCACTTCAACAAGATGTTTTAACATGCAATTTGGCTCGAACTGGTTGTCAAGACTGGAGCGCCTTTCGGATGATCTCATGCTGGGTGATCCTACTTATTTTTCAGGTGGCGTACTTTTCCAATTGGGTTTGAATCTTTACCGCGAATTCAGAATATCGGACGTAGATTCTCCACTGATCATGGAAGGATTGGCCCTGGAAATGATTGGATCAGCAAACCGGTTGCTCATTAAGGACGAGAAATCCGGTGCGCCTGTGTGGCTTAAAAGAGTCCGTGAACGGCTTCATGATCATTTTGCAAAGCAGTTGAGCATTCAACTGTTGGCGATGGAAGCCGGAGTCCACCCGATCTATCTCCATCGAGCTTTTCGGAAACATTACGGCCAATCGATCGGTGAATATTTACGAATCTTGCGGATCCAGT
>JAKEFK010000155.1 GCA_022616075.1 bacterium | reverse complement strand
GAAATTGCTCGCCGGTTCTTTGATTCACATTGTACCGAATGCATTCTGCCGGTTTGTTGCAGCCTTGTAGATCACATACTGCATTGTCAATTGTCACCGGACCGCCTTTAGTGTATATCCTGGAACGTGGGGTCAGCGCAAAAAAGATGAATGCACCGTACGCAATAGATAGTACCAATATCACTTTGACGAATTTTGATTTCTTGATTACAGACTCAGCGGAGGGGGCTTCTTCTTTGTTTTTAAGTTGGGTTTTCGAAAACTGTGGCGCTGTGTGGAGAGTTGATTCTTCGAAGGCCTCTTCAGATCGAATCAGTCTCCGCCGTAATTCCTCGAATTTCGGCTTCGCTTCAGGCGAGAACTGAACCTCAAAGGATTCCGCGGAGCTGCATAAATACATTTCGTACCCGCTGATTCTGCATTCTTTTACGTCACTATGGGGGATATTAAACCACTTACTGAAGATGCCGTGCGGTGACTTTCTGTGAACAATGATTCGATCTTGAGTCGATTCAAATGCTCCGTCGAAACGGAGGCCATCATGGATTTTGACAACAACAAACTCACGAATGTTCATAGAGAGCACGCAAGTATTTTAGAATCATGCGTCGATTTCGCTGGAAGCCTTCTTTAGTCGTCGGACTTCCTGCATAACTTCGAGCGGATTCCCTAGTTTCAGTTTATCATCCAACAGTAATATGCCGGCTACTTGTCAGTGGGTGAGGATGCCGGCGTGCCACCCAGAACTGTTCGGGAACATTTCCAGGTCCTGGAAGATACTTTGATCGGTTTCCAACTTGGAGCCTACAGAAAAAGTATCAAGAGAAAACCGGTCTCGACTGCCAAGTTTTATTTTTTCGATGTGGGGGTCGCGAACGCATTAATGAATAGGGGACAAATATATCCTGGTTCGGAACTATTCGGACGCGCACTCGAGCATCTGATTTTTCTGGAGATCAAAGCGTTTCTGGATTATCACCGAAGTGACAAAGCACTCACTTACTGGAGAACTGAATCAAAAATGGAAGTCGACTTCGTGATTGCCGATGAAGTCGGTGTGGAAGTGAAGGCGGGAGGCAGGGTTTCACGAAAGGATTCGAAGTGACTTCTTGCGCTATCCGAAGAAATTAAGCTGAAAAAGAAGCTCATCATCAGTACGGAATCGAATGAACGCATGACCTCCGAAGGAATTCGGGTTCTTCCCGTTGACGAGTTCCTCAAAGAACTGTGGCAAGGCAACGTAGTGACTAAATAAATTGCATCTAATCATGTGTATTCTATGAATCGGGAAACGCGTTCACTTTTGCCAGTCACTCATTGCGAGTTTCATGTTGAACTTGCCAGATATATAAAAATTTATATAATTCCTTAAGTGAAAAGGAAGCAGCTCAAGTTCGTGGGGACGAGTTTGGATGATCTGCGGAATTTTCCCGATGATACAAGGCGAGCTGCAGGGTTCGAGCTTGGCGCGGTTCAAAACGTTACAAGCTAATTGAAGGAGACACATGAGTGAGAAGGTGACCAATTCTGATGGAAATGTCTTTACTGACCTGGGATATTCGGCCGAGGAAGCTGCAATCCTTCAAATGCGTGCCGATCTCATGGCCAAGCTCCGGAAGTTTGTCAAAAACAAACGGTTCACGCAGGCGAAGGCGGCTGAGATCTTTGGGGTATCACAATCTAGAGTCTCGGATCTGATCAGGGGCAAATGGGAAAGATTTAGTCTCGAAATGCTGATTGCGCTTGCCACTAGAGCCGGCATGCGCGTTACAGTAAAAACGGCGGCATAGTTGACTAAAATCCAATTCCCCTCATGCAGGGGTAATCTAAAACAGAATAACTTTTGATGCGATTCACTCTCCTCCTGTACCCGATATACCGATTTGAGTACGACACTGCGTACAGATAAACTTTGTCGTCCAAAAAGCAAACAGAAATGTTTCCGGCGTGATTTTTTTCAACTCTCTTATAACAGCAGATCTGTTGTAGACAGTCCCGCATTGTGGACAGACAGGATCCGCTTCCATACCCGGCAAGTTCCCCAAATCTTTTTGCAATGGTAATCCCAGTTTCTGAACAAGAAACTGTTCATCAGGTTCTCGCGGTTCCTTCCGGAGCTTGCGAAGAGCGAATAAACCGACCAGGAGAAATATCAATCCCAGTACCAGAGTTGGGATCACAAGCTCGAAATCGCCATCGTTGATACCAGTAATTGCAAAGAGGACCGATAGAATAATCAGGAGAACGCCAGTGGTTTATCTTCAACCGCAGACCAGTAGAATCCGAAGAAGAAGATGGCAGTCATCAGAAATAGCAACAAGTCAGCTAGTTTTTGAGTAAACGTCGTCCCTTGTTCATTGATTAAAAATGCGATCGGGGCCACAATCAGGAAAAACGCACTTGGAAGGAGACAGCACCAAAAGGGGTTATCGTTTACGTCAACGTTTTTCTTCCAGATCATAACCTAAAAAGCGGTCGCGATTTCACCATTCACTATTCTGCACCTTTGAAACTCAAATTCCAATCCAGCTCCCACAATTGGATCTGTCCTGCTTCGGTTCCACAGACCAGATAACGACCTTCTTCTGTTAGATCAAAGCTGAGAGCGTGTGATAGATCATCTCCAATGATAGACGAATCTGCAATGATCTTGCCGTTCTCAAGATAGAAACGAACCCGTTTTTCGCTTGGAGGCGCTGATATTTCTTTGCCTGAATTCAGATCGATCCAGCCGCTCTCGAATTCCAGCAAAACTTGATCATCCGAGTAATGGATCTGATTCAGGATGCCTCTTTGCTTCGGGAGGGCAATGGTTTGATCCAGCTCTTCCATTTCGAGGTCCCAGATATAGATCATTTCTTCCTTATCTGAAGAGAATGCTTTCGTTCCATCACTCGACAAACAGAGAACGTCGAAAACGTTTTCCCTGCGGGAGCAATCGAAGTATGCCAGACATTTCTGCTCCAGGAGGTCCCAGGCGCGTAAATGATTTTGTGCGTCCACCGTTAACGCACGTGAAGATCGAGAAGCTTTCAGGATTTTCCTGATCGCTGAATGATGTCCTTTAAGAGTTACGGAATCTTTCCCTCTGTCTACATCCCAGAGCTGGAGTGCTCCCTGGGAAGTACCCGTGATCCAGCTCAGCCCGGGAAGGAATCGGACGGCTGTAACGGGAAGAAGATCCTTGCTTTGAAAAATCCGGCTACACCAGTAACCTGCTAGTGAAACCGGCGCTCCGTAGCTATGCAAAGCGCGGAACAGATCTGTGATTTCTTCATCGAATCTGTATTCCGGATAAGATGCCACAGCATTTCGAAGAAGCTCATGCGCCCCATTAAAATTTGCGTCCAACAGCAGTTTACGCGCGTGCTGCACAAGTTGTTTGAATTCTTTTTGGATCGCGATCAAGGTGACAGGGGATTTCGGTCTGCAGATTTCCCACCCCGCAGGCTTTCCCGCTTCCAGAAGTCTAAAAGATTTCAATCCGATGACTCTCGAGTGAGCAAACAGCGTTTCTCCATCATCGGAATACACAAGTTGCCCCTTATGTTTACGGTCCAGACCCGGAAAACTACGCAAGCAACGAAGAGTATCCAGATCGTAAATTCGGATGATGCCGCTTCGAATGCTGTGAGTTTCCTGTGACCAGCTTTCCTCCCAAATCGCAAGCAGCTTCCCCGACTTATGAAGAGCCGCATTTGTTGCAAACCCTGGATGAATTTCAAATTCCTTTATTTTTCTTCGAGAACCGCTTGTCTGCCACAAACTGATGCCACCATCTCTTCCGCACGCCACCAGCGTTTGTCCGTCCGGCGAAAAACAGGCAAAAAGAGCCCCGGAACTACTAATATTGTAGACATGTTCGCACCAGCCGCTGTCAGAGTTCCAGAGACGAGCAGTTCCATCGAGGCTTGCAGTCAGGATTCGCTTTTCGTTTTCATCCAGTGAAATCGACCGGATGTTATCAGAATGGCCAACGCATAAAGGGACCGGCTCGCTTTTTTGAGGAGGCCAGACAAAGGCTTTGTCACTGGATGCGTAAAGCACGCGCTGATCATTCAGGAGAACCGGCGGCAACAGCATGCTGATCCGAAGTTTTTTCGGAAGGGCTTCGCAGCGTCGTTTTCGTTGAGATGGAAGGTCCCATATGGAAAACCCTTCAAAGTCCGAAGTAAGGAAGTATTGCGAAGTTGCATCAAACGCTCCGTCATCATTGACGCGCAATGGACTTTCCGGTTCATCAGCAAAAAGCAGGTCTTTTTCACCGGGAACCAGTGAAAGAATCCGGAATTGCTGATAATCCGTCCGCAGGGCTACAAGCTTCTTTCTCAGATGCAAAGCCATCACAGAATGGAACCCGAAATCTCTTTCTTCGAAGACGTATCTTTCCTGATCCCCTTTTTTAAGCAATGCGGATAGTCGTTCCTTCTTCACGGTTCCGGGTTGAAGCGATTGAAGACGCGAAAGCACATCGAGATCCGTAATCTTTCCTTGATGCCATGCAAGCATGGAATGGTTAAACGTTCCTTCCGGATGATAGGGATCTGTCTTTAAAACGGATTCCAAAATCTCGAGCGTTTCAGGAACACGCCCGATATCCAGCAAGCTCATTGCGCGATTGTTCAGTGCGTCTGCCATGAGATCTGCTGGAGCCGGTTGTTCCCGATGGTATGCCTTGCTCGTGGTTTCGAAGTATCCCTTTAAAAGAATCTCAGCAACATCCGATAAAGTTCTCGGACGTTCCAGGGGATTGTTTTTTAAACATTGAAACAGCAGTTCAAT
>JAKEFK010000154.1 GCA_022616075.1 bacterium | reverse complement strand
TATTCCTCGTTGACACTTCGCCGAAATCGTATCGGCTGGGTTGACAGCTTTCAGTCCGCTCATGCAGAGATATCAACGTCAGCCGGCCTAAAACGATGATTCAGAATAGAGATGTCGAAGAATGAAATCGAACCGGTATTACTTGGGCGCTATCAGCACGAGTTGCAATCGAATGTGCACAAAGCCGACGCCGCGTAAAATCCCAGCGGACGATTTCTTTCTGCTCGAACCAAATCGTATCCCATCAATATCTCGTCCGCAAAAGAGAGACGCAAATGACGTTTATCAGGACTAGCGTAGCTGGACTGACGATTCTTTGATTTGCGAGCGAGGTTCGAAACGTCCTTTCAGGTGACGTGCCAAAAACTCTTCGGCCCTTCCATAGAAATCCAGGATGTTTGCTTCGCGAATTAAGCCGTGTCCTTCATCAGGATAGACAACATAATCGACCGGCAGATTTTTTTTGCGCATTGCTTCTACGATTCGATCCGACGCCGCCTGCTTAACGCGCGGATCGTTTGATCCATGGCCAATCATTAACGGAACGCGGATTTTGTCGACGTGATACAGAGGCGAAATCTCTTCGTTAGCTTCCGGATCACTTTCCACATCAACACCGATCCTGCGAATCCACCTTCTTTTTACCGGTTTCCAATAGGATGGAAATGAGCTCAGGAGATGGCCCACATCCGAGGGACCTACCATGTCGATTGCGCCGACATACAGTTCCGGAGTATTTACAATGCCGCAGAGAGTTGCGTAACCTCCGTAAGAAGCACCGCTGATCCCGATGCGCTTCGGATCGGCGATGCCTTGATTGATCGCCCATCGCACGGCATCGGTCAAATCGTTCTGCATGCTTCCTTTGCACCATTGGCCGTTACCTGCATTCATGTACTTGACTCCAAATCCCGTAGAGCCACGGAAGTTTACTTGCAGCACAGCATAGCCTCGATTTGTGAGCCATTGCACTTCGGGATCGAATCGCCATTCATCGCGCCCCCAGGGACCTCCGTGAACTGAGAGCATCATTGGAAGATTCCTTCCAGTGGTTCCAACCGGAAGCGAAAGGAAACTGACCAGCTTCATTCCATCTCTAGCGGGAATCAAAATCTCTTGGGTTTTCGACATTGAATACTGATCGACCTCTGGATGTGAAACCATAAGTAACTGCGCTTTCTTTGTCGCGCGAGAATAGAGGTAGTACACATTCGGCCGGACGTCGCTGATATATTGCACGATCCATATTGTGTCAAGCGCATCACGGCTGAACACCCGAAACACTCCCGATTCCTGGTTGCGAAGGATTTTGAAATCATTGACAACACTTTTATCAACCACACGATACTCAGGTTTCAAGTAGTCAAACGCGGCCGACAAAACTCTCCCGTTTTTCTTGTCTAGTAAGACTTCGTACCGGTCGTTCACTTCCCACAAATCGGCCAAAGGATGTACCGCAATTACATCTAGAATTT
Organism: bacterium; assembly: GCA_022616075.1. Lineage (NCBI taxonomy): Bacteria > bacterium. The sequence goes on along the minus strand of JAKEFK010000154.1, from coordinate 14,651 downwards.
TACCTGTGGCAGCGTCCAGGGTTACTAATTGGGTAGTATCGTTGTTCATTGAGGTGACCGCGTAAAGGTGGTTGCCATTGCTACTAAACCCAATCACAAGTGAGCCACCGTTGTACTGGCCAAGAAACGGAGTTTTCTCAAACGGGGTCACCAGCACGTCTCGCCACGGTTTGTCAATTCCGTCACGCACACGAATCGCAGTGGAGAGGTCCTCGCGGAACGCGGTAGCTGCCCGAATCGTGAATTGACGGTCGATTGTCCACCCGATTACATCTCCTGGATTTTGCGCCTCCAACTTTACAGCTCCGGTGTTCAGGTTCACACGGTACATATCAAACAGATTATGGTCGCGCAGATTGAGTCCAATCATCACCTCTTCCGGGTGTGCATCATCTTTTAAAAGGTTCGTGGCTCGAACACCAGCAAACGGTGTGAGATCCTGTACCGTACCGGTGCGGAGATTGACGACCTTAAGATGATGGTTCTCGTCCCCGTTATTGTCTTGAAAGAAAAGGATGTAATCGTCGCTATAGCCCCACTGGAAATCAAAGATTCCGCGTCGTTGATCTTGGGTTACCATCCGGTCATCCTTCTTGCCAGTGCTGGCGACCCAGATGTTGAGGATTCCTTCTTCAGAGGGCGCAAGATAGGCGAACCGCATGCCGCTAGGCGAAATCATAGGTTTGTCTTTCACAGGATTTCCAAACAGAACCTTTCGAGGAATCAATTGAACCTCTGACTCGGCCAAGACGACCGCAGACAAAGAGAGTAAGGCCCAAATGGAGAATGTTTGATATAGAAATTTCATTCCTCACCCTCCGCTCATTGTTCGGCTGTTGAAACAGAAGGATTCACAAGCGGCCTCATTTATCATGTCAAAATCAAACAAGAAATATGTGTGTTTCCTTCGAGAGTCCCCACCATCGGATAACGTTTCATTAAAAAAGATGCCAAACCCCGTTCTTGCTCTAATGCAATTATGAAATCGATCGACGCAAACAATCTTGAATGATATTGACATTCTGTTAGGGGTTCGCTTAATTCTGCATTGAATGGAAGCTAAGGTCCCATGTTCTTAGAAAGGTTTCGGGCTCGCCTTTTCTCCGGGCCGGTGGGAGTTGACCAAGCACAAACGTTTAACTCTGTCTGGGGGCGCATCCTCAGTGTTGTAACGCGGCTACCATTTTCAACCGCTTGCCAGAAACTACTAACGATCTGAAAAAAAGCCTGTTGGATAGTCGATTTGACCTTATGTGTGCCTCTGCCGCCCGATCTGTTCACACAGGAGTAAGATTAAGCCCTCAACGATTGTCGGGGATTTAACGTCTCGGGAAAGAAAACGAAAAAATTCTTTCAACTTGAATCAGGGCTCCTTTCCGGCGGGACACATAATTTCCTATCCTCATCATCTACATGAAGGTTTCCATATTGATGTGTTGCAGACCGGGTCCCTCGAATACCGCATTGGAGTGCAGCATCGCGCTTCTGGTTCAGGCAAAAACGCATCACACGATCTGAACCTGGGATGATGCTGCCAACGTTGCAGTTTGATCTCAAACGATTCATCCACCCAGTGGTTTGACGTCGGGCGATGAATGATAAATGAACAAGAAGAGCTTCAAGTAAATCTATGTTTCTGCGAATTCAAAAGTGGAACGATATCTTTGCCAGGCCTATCCCTTGCCGCAGTGGCAAAGTTATGGTTCCAGTCACACATATTGTTGTGTGACTTTGACCATGAGTTGGCCGGGCAGGGAAGCATGGTTTTTCTATGTATGTGACATTCTCACCTTCACGAGTCGAAGTCTTTATCAGTTTTATTCCCGGTGGAACTTCACCCGTCCGTTTGTAATGCTCGATGAGTGCGTCCTCGTTAATCTTTACCAGGCTCTGAAGTACAGGGTAACGTTCGCCATGCTCAGCGATAAACTTCACTAATCCTTCCATATCGATCACTTCAAACTCACCGTCTGCTTTTTCACGAAGAAATCTCATGAGCTTCGCCCCAATCTCTGGTGGTAAATTATTTTCATCATCTTGCATTAAATCTCACCTCCTTACCCAATAGCCGCGTAACGCTGGATCTCACCGGCCGCAACTGCGACGAGCGAAGGAATGACCCATCGGATATTTTCTTTTGTGGAAACATTCCACGAGTGAGGCAATTGAGCTGTCACTTCAACCTGAAGCTTGCTGCCCGCGGAACTGTGGCCAGTTCTCTGATTAAAGCAAAATTTTCAAACAGAAACCAGAGCAAGATCATTGAGCGCTAATCAGGGGTATCGGCATCCACGCGCTCGAGCGTCTGCCTCCATGTTCTTTTGTCAACCTGAAATCGTCCGTTTTCAGCGAGCTCACGCAGCGCATTGGCAAGCTTGAAATTCCAAGGTCGCATAGCCAGCGTATTCATCATTTCGTCCCGTTTGTCGGGGTGAAGCTTTTCAAATTGTGGTGAGGTGGCCAGTATCATGATGTTTGCGGCCTCGCCGTAGCTCAATTGCCCGGTAGTAAAACGAGACGGCAGGCCATCTAGAATTTGGTTCTGAACGTCCACCGAAAGATCGGAAAAACCAGCAGCCCCTAATATTTTCACCATATTCTCAACTTGATCGGTGTCCGGGGGATAGTTCATCAAACGCGTCAGCATCTCATTTTTTCCTGGAAGATGGGGGCGGCCAGGCGGAGGGTCGGTAGTTCGAGTTGTGATCACCAGAAGACTTACGATTTTATTCCGATCGCCTCCGTAACTCTTGATCCGGTTGAGGGCCCAGTTTTGTGAGGTTTCGTCAAGCTTGCCGAAAGGAGAACCGGCCATGCGAGACAAATTTGTAGCGAGGCGGTCATCGTCCGGTCTGGCGGCCATCGTGTCCAGCATCAGTTTTTTGCTGGAAAGCGGAAGATTTGCAAAACCAGGTTGGTCAATGACGTTCACCATATTTCCGATATTGCGCAGTTCACCTGCGGCGGCATATTGCTTAAATCGATTGATCACATCCGATTGCACATCTGGCGGCAACTTTTTAAAACCTTCACTATCAGCCAGTTTGCGCATATCTGCGGCTGTGCTCGGATTATTTTTAAGGGCGATGATATCTACTTGAGTCGCAAGACTCTTGAGAGTTTCGGGAGTAGGAACCCCAGATTCTTTGATACCGTTCTGTCTTTGAAACTCGCGGATGGCGTTTCGAGTATCCTCACTGTCAAGACCATCTTCCTTGATGGGCTTAAGATTGTTTTCTGCCCGCCATTTGTTGAGTGAGTGCTGCATATCTAGAGTTCCAGGGTGCGCCGTTCCGCCAACCTGAGCCGGTGCGGCGGGGCCAGTGGGAAGCGCCTGGTTGAGACTATGCCGCATTAATTGGCCACTGAGATTATGTTGTCCTTTGTTTTCTGTGGCCTGCATTTTCTGCGCGAGCGCAGTATTTGCCGGCTCCTGGCGTTCAGTCGAAGTCTGCCGTTCTCCTATCGATGAAGGGACGACTTCTGATGTTGTTTCGGTTGTGTTTGTCGTAGTAGGTGAAGGTATGTTTGGTGTTTGTCCGCCGATCCGTGTGTCTGCCATGGTTTTACGTGGTTTCAGTATAACACCATGGGATCGCGTCGCATTTTCTGGCGCTGTTGTGCTGCACGAGTTCGCTCATGGCCTGGGCTTCCAGACGGGTCGCGACACATAGCCCAATACGTCAGAAGAACCGGAGTTCGCTTTAACCTGGGAGCAAATTGAACGATTAACAGAAAGCCGGTTAGAAAAGAAGCTGTTTTGGAATTCTTCTGACAGCAACTTCAATCGGGGAAAGCCGATGCAGGACTGGGCAAGGATCGCGAGCTGCGAAGCAACAAATCGGTAGTCCTTCTTTCAAACATCGCTTGCGCGATTTCCCGTCACGGCGCGCCTTTGAGGAAGACTTCGAAAGTACTCGTAAATATTCGGATATGAACTTCCTTACCGATCAGGAGTCCACTCACATAAACGAAATAGAGTTCCTAATCAGATCGGAGGTGGCCGTAAACGAGTACCCCGATTAAGAGTGCAGCAGAGATAACAAGAGTTAAGGTTAACTCATCTACGCACTTCCGCACGATTTCGGGGTTCCAATGCGACAATTCACATTTTAACCATATGTTTGCCATCGCTGCTTTTTAACCATATCGCTGCCACTTGGCAAAGTTATGGTTAAAATCACACATTGGCGGGCAGCGCCGCATTAGGCCAGGACTGATTTGACTTCGATAAGATATATTATGTTAACTAAATAGGATAGAACATACGCCCTCTCTATGGATTTTGCACCCGCCGAATGCAGAGATCGTTCTTCATTCGAAGATTGGCCGCCCAGTAGATGGTCTTGTCAAAGAATAGAATGGGTGCCCTGATCCTGAGAATCCATGTTCCGGGCTCAAGCTGCCCCACTGATTTTTTCGCCTTTGCTCGCGTACGCTCGAACACACCACGAATGGAATTAGACTTGGCTCGCTCAACTCCAAATGGATCGATCAGGTGCAAATCGATATCAGTCGTGGCTTGAAACGGTTCGGTTGGCCACCATAAGGCGGCATCCAGGCGTAAGTTATTCTGCCCGACCTGAATTGGGATGTCGACTTCTGCGACCGGCACTGGATCTCCCGGTTCAGGAGGATCCGTGATGATTACAGGCTCCATCGTCACTTTGCCCCAATCGGCGAATCCGCATGTAGGAAGCTCAATCGCTCCCGCTCCAATCCGTTCCTCGAATGGCTCAATTTCCGTTCCCGATAGGATTAAAAGCGAGTAGGTCTGGCCCGGATCGAACGTGTTGAACTTCCGAAGCCAGTTTCGGAGAAGCGCGCCTGCTCCGGCAGCGTACGGTGCAGCACCGCTGGTGCCACCGAAGCGGTTCCTGAGCGAGAAGTCAGTGCCGGGGTCAGAACACACAACATCATCGGGAAGTATGATCCCCTCTTCGCAAGCCGTCTCGGTGTCGGTTGGCGCCTGGATATCAGGCTTGTAGCGACCGTCATTCGTCGGGCCGAACCCCTGATAGTCAGGCGTGACACCTGTTTGCAAGTTGACCGCGCCCACCCCGATGACCTTATGAGCGTTTGCGGGCGAGCGGACCGATTCCGGATTCGGAAATCCTTCAGTAACATTGCACGCAGTCGACACTGCGCAGTTGCCCGGACCTATCGCTGCATAAAGCGTGAAGAGGTATCGCCACTTACCGGTAAGACTCTGTGGCTGAGCCGTTTCTTCACAAACGGCGATTGCCTTAATTGTCTCGCTTGGCGCGACCTTGTTGTTAATCGGCACAAGTTCTTTAGGTGTGGCCACAATCAATGCGGGGAGGGTCTGGTTTGGCGGGGTATCGGCAACATCATCCCGATTCTTGATGTAGGAAACATGAACGCGTTGTATTTCGGAATTCGGCACTTCACGAGTGAAAAGAAAAAGTTTACCGTCCGTACTGAACCATGGGTATTCGGTGTTCCAACCTGCTTCATTGATAGTGGTTGGCGCCTGACGAACAGGATTCACCTGTTTTAAGGCGAATAGCGATTCGCTAAACGCTAAGGATGCGATAACAAAAACAATGCACTGGAATATTTTGAACATCGATTCCTCCTATTTGTTAATTGAAAGACCAGTGCAAAGTTCTTGCCTGAGGGGATCACGGGGAAAATCACTGGAATTCCGGCTTGCAAGAGAAATCGGTTTTCTGAAATAACACGTGTTGAATCCTGTTTTTGGCTCCATCGCTCTCGATAGAATTCAGCAGACAGATTTTCTCGTAAATTACCAGTCTTTTTCTGATAAGAAATGACTTCAGGATGGCTACAATTAAGAACCGGTTGGTTTTAGGAGTTCACGAACTTTTTGCAGGAGCACATCCATTGAGATAGGTTTCAACAGAAAGGCGGCGCCGGCGCTGGATACTTGTTCGTGTTGTGGGGTCGATTCCGGATAGCCGGAAATAAAAAGGAATTTTAACCCGGGATGTTCGGCTCCAAGTTGTTCCGCTAATTCAAGGCCTCCCATTCTTGGCATCACGAGATCGGTAATAACCAGCTGGAGGGATTTTTCAAAGCGGCGCACTATTTGCATCGCTTCTTCGCCATCGCATGCCTCAATAACATCATATCCAAGCGCTTTCAGCATTCCGCTAACCGCGGTACGCACCGCATCATTATCGTCCACCAGTAAAATTGTTTCGGTACCCTTCGGAAGATCCCCGGTATGAATCATCTGTGCGGGCTCTTCTGTTGGTTGATCGACCTGTGGCAAGAAAATGTGAAAGGTCGTTCCCTTGCTACGCTCGCTGCTTACGGAAATCTGGCCACCGCTCTGTTTTACAATTCCGTAAACGGTGGAGAGTCCTAGTCCTGTTCCTTTCCCGCGTTCTTTCGTGGTAAAGAAAGGTTCAAAAATGCGGGACTGGGTCTCCTCATCCATGCCGGTCCCTGTATCGCTGACAACGAGTTTCAGATACTTACCGGGCACGACTCCAGGATTCTGTTTTGCGTACTCCTGGGTCAATTGAGCGTTCGACGTTTCGATACTAAGTTTACCCCCTTCAGGCATTGCATCAACTGCATTAATAGAAAGGTTGAGGATCATTTGCTGGAACTGACCTGAGTCCCCTTTTATTCTCCCGAGATTCTTTCCCAACTGCATTTCCAGCTGAATGTTTTCTCGGATCAAACGCCGCAACATGCTTTCCATACTCGTGAGAAGTTCATTTAAATCAAGGACTCGTGTTTCCAGAACTTGCTTACGGCTGAAGGCAAGCAGCTGACGAGTTAGCGATGCGCCCTGCTCTAATGCCCTTCTGATTTCGTGAAGCTCGTGACGCCGTTCATCTGTTGCATGCATTTTTAGAAGCAACAAATCGCAGTATCCGAAAACAGCCATCAAAATGTTATTGAAGTCGTGCGCTACTCCACCTGCCAGCTGGCCAATCGCTTCCAGCTTTTGTGACTGCCGGAATTCTTCTTCCAGCTGATCCATTGCCTCAATCGCAAGTTTCCGTTCTGTAATATCGAGCATCACGCCTTGCACCAGAGCCGGTTCCTCAAGTGAACTTTCTACGGTTGTAGCTTCGTCATGGATCCACACAAGGTCGCCGTTTTTGCGAAGCATTCGATACTCGGATACAAACGATTTGCTTCTCTGGTTTTCTGCTTCCTCCCTCAGAATTCTTTCCTTATCCGCCGGATAAATGTGATTCAACCAGGAATCAACCTCAGACTGCCACTCAGCCGGTTCATACCCCAAAATTGTTTCAATCTGTGGGCTTACGTAAAGCCATTTCCCCGCCCGGCTGAACTCGGCAACATACACAATTCCAGGAATTCGCTCCACCAGCATCCTGTACTTCCTTTCCGCTTCCAGCAATTTTCTTTCAGCACTCTTGCGTTCAAGGATTTCTGCTTCCAATTGTTCCTTTGCTTTGACAAGATCATTTGTTCTTTCAGCGATTCTCCGTTCCAATTGATCTTGCGCCTCGCGAAGCCACCGGTCGGCCACTTTTCGGTCAGTAATATCAAACATGACCCCCTGAAGGATTTCTGCGCCCGTTTTTTCATCAGTGACCGTGTTGGCAATATCCTTTACCCAAACGAGTCGACCGTTGCTGGACAAAACCTGATATTCAAGATCGTATTTCCGATCAGACAGAATGTAATTATCCCGAAGCCCCAAAATGCGTTCCCGATCTTCTGAAGGAATCAAATTGAGCCAAAAAGAGCCTTTCTCTGTCCAGCTTTCCACCGGATAACCGAGCAACTGTTCCGCCTTCTTGCTCACGAAGGAAAATTGATGCGTTTTTAAATCGGCTTCCCAGACAATTCCCTCAATCGAATTTACCAGTTGCTTGTATCTTCGTCTGGATTGTTTCAGATTCTCCAGGGCCGTTGCGTACTGACTGGCGTCATGGAAGAAATAGATCTGCCCAAAAACGTCCCGGTTATCATTGGAGATGTAGGAAGTAGAGTATTCTACCCGCAACGACCTTCCGTCTCTTGTGAGCAGTTCTGCTTGATTCTTCAGAGAAAGCGTCACGCTCTCCTGAATATTGTCATGGCCCTGAGTGATCCGGAATATTTCCTCCACACGCACGGTCAATGCCTCTGCGCGATTCCAGCCCGTGAGTTTTTCACCAACCTCATTAATGTAGGCAACCAATCCCTGATTATTTGTGATGATCACGCCTTCCATCAGGTAATCGAGCACAGTGAGGGTAAGCCATTCATTGAATCCCTTATCGTCCTTCATTGCCCTCGCGGGGGTATGGGGAGAGTATACCACTATGACAGCTTGCGAGGTCCTTTTTTACCGCAGAGATCGCTGAGAACTCTGCGTCCTCTGCGGTGAATCTAACTGTGGTCCAGCTTCTGAATCAATTCGGAAATGGTGGCGAGGTGATGATCGTCATGTTCTGCAACAAAAAATGCGAAATCGATGACACGCATCGGGACTTTTAATCGCGGATGGATCGCGGATCGTTGAACGAACTCTTCTCCGTAGTCTTTGAGGCGATTTGCAAAAGCAAAACGCTCACGCTTGAATTCGGAAAGCAGTGTCTGGATTGGCGTGCTGTTGTGATTTGCTTCAAATGTTTTCTTGTTCTGCAAATCGGCAGGCCTTAAGACTGATAACGCCGCTTCGTAATCGTCCAACCGGCCCATCCCAAGCGGTTCCAGGTCCAGTAGATGACCCGCGTGCTCTTGAATGGACCATTGCTCAGATGTTTTGTAGGTGAGTACATTTGCGGGAAGATTCAGCAGAAGTTCCTCCAACCGGCCAGGGACTCCCTGCAACCTTTTGCATACATTCCGGTAAGTGCTCAACGGAAGGTCCAGCGTGAACTTGCGGTCAAACCATCGCTTCATCGGCCAACATCTTATAATGAGATACTATAATCTTGTCGTGAAAAATGGAACAGGTAACTAAAGAAATTCTTTTCCCCGGAAAAGCCAAGAAGATTTTCATTGTTGAAGATGAAAGACTGGTTGTCGAAGATCTAAAGGAACGACTGATCAAGCGGGGCTACAACGTCATTGGAACAGCTACTTCGGGAAAACAAGCTATTGAAAGGATCAAGGTAGTTAGCCCGGACCTGATCATTATGGATGTCCGAATCGCAGGTGAACTGAATGGTATTGAAGTAGCCATCATTGTGCAAAGTTATTTTGATCACCATATCCCCATTATTTTTCTGACAGGCTTTTCTGATCAGGCGTTTAGTTATCTGAAAGTCCTTCCCGACTACATTTACATCAACAAGCCTTTTCAAGAAAAGATCTTGATGGAAGCTGTCGAACGAGCCCTAGAAAAGAATAAAGAGGACAGCTAGACGTCCGGTTAACCGCCAAGACGCCAAATGGCCAAGATCAAAAAGAGGATAGTATTTTACTTATCTTGGCGTCTTGGCGCCATGGCGGCTCAAATATCCTTCAATTTATATCCCAGCGGTTTCACCGTTGTGAGGGCATCGGCAAGAATAGAAATTTTTTGACGAAGGTGCGTAACATGAACGTCCACTGTGCGCGTTGTTCCAAAATAATCATAGCCCCAGACATGATTGAGGATCATATCCCTTGTCAAAACGCGTCCTTTGTTTTCAATGAGGTAAAGGAGTAATTCAAATTCTTTCGCAGTAAGCTCCACTTCCCTTCCCTCATACAGGACCTCATGTTTGAAAGTATCCACAACGATTTGTCCATATTGAAATTCTTTCTTAGGAATGCTTCCTTCACGCCGGCGGATGTTTGCGCGGACCCGCGCGATGAGTTCACGCGGGCTAAAGGGTTTTGTCACATAGTCATCCGCGCCCAGCTCCAACCCTTCCACTTTATCAGCCAGTTCCGCCTTTGCTGTTACCATGATCACGGGAATGTCACTTAAACGCTGGTCAGCCTTTAAGCTTTTGCAGACTTCGATTCCGTCCAATTTGGGTAGTGCCAGATCGAGTAAGATAAGATTCGGTTGTATTTTTGCTGCAAGCTCGAGCCCCGTTAATCCATCCTGCGCAACATGAACTCGATAGTCTTCCTTCTCCAGGAAATAACGAAGGACGTCGATAACGTCTTTGTCATCTTCGATCACGACAATGTTCTTTCTCATGGTATACCGTCCCTACAAATCTTATTCTGATAAGAGAAACTTTCAAGCAACACAGAAGTAATGAGTCATGAAGGCCGAGCAATGAGACCCGATAAACATGGCCTGAGGCGGTCTCATTGCTCATTACTCATTGCTTTGGCACTTCTAAGTATGCGAGGATTTCCCTAATGAAAAGACCACCGCTAATACTTCCTCTCCTCATCCTATTTGTTGCTCCATTGGTTGAGGCTGAAACTCTCCCGGAATTTTATCAATCAGAGTACTCTTCCGTCTTTTCAGATCGATTGCGAATCAATGGCGAGGCGGGCGCAGCGTGGTTCGATACCGGCGAAGAGGGTGAATATCCCGACAACGAGTTCCTTGTAGAGGAGGCAAAACTGTTTATTGAGGCATCCATTGTGGATGACATTTATGCGTTTGCTGAAATCGACGTGATGCGGCGCGAGGAACCGGATGAAAAGCTGCAACTGGGAGAACTTTACCTCGACTTTGAGGATGTGTCGAAATTATGGAACCAGGATCGCGTATTGAACGTTCGTGTTGGCAGATTCGACATCCCTTTCGGCGAAGAGTATCTGACCCGGGACGCCATCGATAATCCGCTGATCACTCACTCTCTGAGCGATATCTGGGGAGTCGATGAAGGAATTCAGTTTTACGGTTCTCTCAAGAAGTTTGAATACACATTCGCTATCCAGAATGGCGGTAGCCCTGTCGCAAGCGATTATCATCCCGACAAGTCATTGGTTGGCCGGATTCTGTACAGAACGGCGCCGCGATTCCACTTTAGTTTCAGCGCGATGAGGACCGGAAAACTGGATGTCAGAGACGATCGATTCTCCGAAGTCTGGTTCGGCAATGGATTCTTCCGTCTTCTTGGCTCTATCGTTACAAGTTCGACACTAGAAGGAAACTTGTTCCAGGGAGATGGTCACAGACAATGGGAGCGCGGCCATGTGCACCTCGCGGCGGGAAAACTTCAATATGACGATAATGATGCAGAGGCTGACAACTCGCGTGATCTTCATTATTTTCAAATAGAAGCAGTGCAACACTTAAACCGCAGCAAGGAATATCCATGGTATGCGGCTGCCCGGTTCAGCAGGATCACCGCGGATCGCGGCTTTCCACTCGTTGGAAATGGCAGTCTCGAAACTTATTTATTCGACAATGACGAACTGGCGGAAGAATTGTGGCGGCTCAGTCTTGGGATCGGGTATCGAATTGGCAAAAATGTATTGCTGAAAGCGGAATACAATTTTGAAAATGGCAAAAGTCTAACTGGTGAAAACCGGGATGAGGAAAACTTTTTCGGAATGGAGGCGGCAGTAAGGTTTTAGAATGAAAAGACTTTTTTTTGCCACACTTTGTTGCTTGATCTTCAGTGGAACTCTGGACGCCGGAACAATTCGCGGTCGCGTTCGCGCCGAGTCACGCCCGGAAGTGAAGGAGGATATTGAATCAGGAAAGTACGAAAGCCGCAAGTATAAATTCATCGAGCGGATTAATTATGATGAGTTGAAAGATTTTGTCGTCTATATCGACGAACCGGGACTTGGTTTGAGCCATAGGCAGGACAATACGCTGAAAGTAATCATTCAAAAAGATGGTACTTTCAGGCCTCACGTACTTCCAGTGCTCATCGGCACAACAGTGGAGTGGCCTAACAACGACGACATTTATCACAACGTTTTTTCTATGTCGGAGCCAAAACCGTTCGATCTTGGCATTTACAAATCCAAAGAAACAAAAAGAGTTACCTTTGACAAACCGGGACGGGTGGATGTGTTTTGCTCCATTCATACCAAGATGAATTGCATCGTTCTTGTACTGGAAAATCCTTTCTTCGCTGCGACAGATAAGAGTGGAAATTTCACAATTGCAAACGTTCCGGCAGGAACCTATCAGATTAGAGCGTGGCATGAGCGGTTGCCCGGCCAGGTGAAAAACATCACCGTTACCGAAACAGGAGAGTCGACCGTTCAATTCGTGCTGGGGGTAACCGGACTTCCGAAGTATTAAACAATGTAGCGCGGGACGTCCCGTCTGCGTAGCTCGCAGGCGAGACCCGCACTACTTTGCTCAGTGAGATAAGTGGATTGTTGAAAGACTTTCATCTCAGTTTTCAAGCAAAAGTTATCATTCCTGTGGTTGCGCTGCTGGTATTTTTTCTTGCGATCATCGTATGGTTGGTCAATGGCCGCATCACAGATCAGTTTGAAGGCGAGACACGTCAAACTTTAAGAACTGCAGAAGCAGTGTTTCGAAATTCCTTCGAGATTCGAACGCGAAATCTGATCCTGCGTTATCAGAGCGTCGCAAATGAGCCACGTTTTAAAGCGGTCGCTCTGCTTTCTGATCCCAAAACGATGATAGTCCAACTGAATGAGCTTCTTCATGAAATCGGTCAGGAAGCGAAAGCCATGATTTTCACAATCGAAAACAACGTCATGCTGGCAGGCGCCAGACGCGATGCAAACCTGAATTTGCGTGAGTTTCACACCGGAAGCTCCTTTGCCATAAGCCAGGCAAGCCAGGGAAAACCTGCGGCAGATAACATCGTAGTCAATGGAAGTTTGTTTACCGCAATATCGGTCCCTGTCATCGTAAACGACGCTCTGTCGGGTGTGCTCACGATCGGAGAATTGATAGGTCCAACAGCGGCACAGGAGCTGAAACTTCTCACTCGCGCTGAAATTGTTTTTTTGGCTTCCCATCAGGTGGCCCTATCCACGGTTAAAAACCCTGATTCATTTCCAGAACTGGTCAGAATCTACAACAGGCAGAGTGGTCAAACCAACAGAAAAATAGAAGGAGTATCCGCAGGAGAGGAACATTTCCTTTGCCTTGCGGGCAACTTCCCGGTTTCCAGTGGAAGAATTGGCTACCTTTTGCTCTCTTCATACGAAAACGCTCTCCAGAGAAAGCAGGAGACACAACGAACACTGATGTTGATCAGCCTTGCTGGAATTTTGTTCAGTTCATTGTTGATCTGGGTGTTGATCCGGAAAATTACGCGTCCTCTTCGTGAGTTGCGCGATAGCGCTGAAGCGGTTGGCCGCGGTGATTTTTCCCGCCGGGTAGAGGTAGCATCCCGGGACGAATGTGGTGAGCTTGCCGCCGTTTTCAATCAGATGACGGAAAACTTAAAAACATCTCAATCAGAGGTTCAGCAGGCAATGCAGAGTTTAAAAGATACACAGGCGCAGCTCATTCAAACGGAGAAGCTTTCTGCTATGGGGAAATTTGTTGCAGGCATTGCTCATGAGCTGAATAATCCTTTAACCGGGGTCATTGGTTTTTCGCAGATGTTGCAGGAAAGCGGCATCAGCGAAAAACAGGAAAATCTTCTGATCAGGATCGTTGGCAGCGCAGAACGATGCCGCAAGATTGTGCAATCCCTTTTGAGTTTCTCCCGCCGTTACAGGCCGGAGCGAAAACCGGTGGATGTGAATGAATTGCTTGAATCCGCTCTTGAAATCTTGAACCACGAGCTCACAACGAGTAATCTGCAGGTGCTTAGCAATCTGTCGCGCGATCTGCCTGAAATCATGATGGATCCGCATCAAATCCGGCAAGTATTCTTGAACATTATCAGCAATACGATTCAGGCAACCGAAGAGAATCAAGATGGCGGCAAACTTCAGATCTCAACACAACTGATGAAGGATCAGGTCCGAATTCGATTTCAGGATAACGGGGTGGGAATATCACCGGAGGACTTGCCGAATATATTCAATCCTTTCTTCACAACCAAACCTGTGGGATCCGGCACAGGTCTTGGTCTGAGTCTGGCCTATGGTATTGTGCGCGAGCACGGAGGAAGCATTACGGCAGAGAGTGAACCAGGACAGGGAGCGACGTTCACAATTGAGCTTCCAGCGGTTCAAATTGGCAAACAGACAGAAGACTTCCCTGCTCCGGAACCGCAAGAACTCTCACAAACCTTACCGAGCGCTCAAAAGAAAATTCTGGTCATCGATGATGAAGAATCCATTCTTGAGCTGATTCGCGAAGCGCTTGCGACCCGCGGGTTTAAAGTGGACACTGCCGGTGATGGCGACTCAGCGCTTGAGCTGGCCGGAAATAATTTTTACGATCTTGTCGTTTGTGATTGGAAAATTCCCGGCAAAGGCGGACAGAAAATCTACGAACAGCTACGGCAGATTAAACCGCAAGCAGTTGAGCGTTTTCTTTTTATCACAGGAGACGTCCTGAGCCAGAACGCAGAACAATTTCTCCGCAATGAGGCCAAAATCTGTCTTCTAAAACCTTTCTCGGTGGATGAATTCCGCTCCACCATCGAAAAAATGCTTACCAACTAGGCCCTACTCAACGGAATCTACCGTAATGCCAAACATTGGCTTTTTTTAAGAGCTCGGCGTCGATTCGATCTCCACATCAAAGTAAGCGGTTCTTGATGTTGTGGCGTGATATTCGACAAGAGTCGCAAGTACTACTGACGTTGAACTTCTTGTTTTTTTAGAAGGATTTTCGCAAAAGGATATTAAACCGCAGAATATCGAACAAAGGAACTCCGAACCGCAGAAGT
>JAKEFK010000153.1 GCA_022616075.1 bacterium | reverse complement strand
TAAAAAATCTACCGGATTCTTTTCTACTTTCAAAGCACCTGCGGTGATTTTATTGTGAAGATTTTCACCCTGGGAAGGCTACTGGATTGTGAAAGATAACATGATGGGAAGTCGATTCTGTATTTGTGCGTTCGGAATCGCGCGTCCAGCTTGAGAAGGTTGTCCGAAGATCTGTGTATCCAAAGAATTCAAAGGCCGTATCGGAAAGTCGGTGGCTGCTCCGCGCAGCCGAGAATGTTCAGATATTGGTCGAAAAAACTTTGGTGCATGAAATTCACTTTCGGTTTCCAAGATTCCTTGTTATTTTTTCTTGCATCTGGTGAATGCTTTGCTGCAATACGGGATCATCCACAACATTTCTTAACTCGAAAGGATCTTTCCGCAAGTCGTAAAAGTGCCGCTCGCTATGATCAACAAATTGTACATATTTCCAGCGATCATCGCGGACCATCTGCCACGAACCACCACCCTCTGGCGGGGCGCGGTTTCCTTCAGAAAAAACCTCCGATCTGGAGGGCTCTTCGCGTGTCAGCAAAGGAAGGAAGCTGACGCCTTTTAATTGAGATGGCGGGGCGACACCGGCTATTTGCAAAATCGTTGGGACAAAATCGACACTGGAAATCAATGAACTAACGGAGATTCCCTTTTCCACTTTACTAGGCCACCGCACGAGTGTGGGTACACGTATAGCCTCCTCAAACCATACACCCTTCTCTTGATATCCATGACTTCCCAACATGTTACCATTGTCACTTGTGACAATGACTAGCGTTTTCTTGGAAAGGTTGAGTTCATCGAGCTTTTGAAGGACACGTCCCAGTTGAGTGTCCAGCTGACTAATGGTCAGATAATAATCAGCCCATTTTTCCCGTTCTACGAAGGCCTGCTGCACCGGCCAACCTTTCGGTGCTTTCATTTTTTCTATGTATGGATTTCGGGGTTTTGTGAGATACGGGGTGTGCGGCGACGTGGTTGCAAGCCAGAGGAACCAGGTTCGCGACTTATTTTTCTCGATGAATCGCAAGGCAGCATCCGCAAAAATGGCAGTAACGTTTCCCTTCACGGTTTTGTTTTGGCCTTCAACTTTGAGTCTCGGATTTTGTTGCTTGCTCCACCAACCGGGTAGATAAACCGGCTGACTCTGGAAACCCCATTTTTGTGGATTGCCGCCAAGGTGTGCCTTACCGATAAATGCGGTTAAGTATCCCGCATCATTCAAATAATGAGCAATCGTTCGGCTACCGTCAGGTAAATCGCCTGATTGATTGTCATAAATTCCAGTTTGATGCGGGTATAAGCCCGTCAAGAAAATGGCACGACTGGGACAGCAAAACGGAGAGGCAATGTAAAAATTTTCAAAAAGAGCCCCCTGCATGGCAAGCTTATCAAAATTCGGTGTCTGAATGATTTCATTACCGTAACAGCCGAGAGTGTCCCATCTCTGATCGTCGGTTAAAACAAATAATATGTTCGGCTTTTCCGGTAAGCGGAGAACAAGAATTGAAATCAGGCCGATCAGGCAAAGGGCTAAAACGATTATGAATTTGGAACGCATTTTAAGAGACTAAGCGAATCAGTATAATAATCGCAAGATTCTGTTTTACGAAGAAACGCGAGTAACGACCTAATTCCGTGGGATTGTCTCAATCACAAACGGAAATCACTAGATCCTTGTGGGCTGGTCGTATGAAGCAAAGTTGACATAATAAAATTTCACGAAAAGTTGCACGTCTTTCCAAGATCGTTGTTAGTATGAAACTCTTTGATCATTTCGATATTTTGAATCGCTGAGTATAAGATTTGAGTTATCGCGCAGCGAAACTCTCTCGTCATTCCTTTAAGATGTCTAGACCGCTCTTTACTTTGTCTGCAATTATTTTCGGTTGTCCGCTTTTTCGGCCTAATGCGTCAACGGCTTGAAACATTAACATCGCTTGTCCAACGGGGTGTCCATCGCCCGTAACGTACACGACAAAACGGCCAAGAGGATCAATGGCAGCGGTTTGGGATCCGTAAGCCGTGTACAACGCCAACCGATCAGGCTCGCCAACTGGCCGAAGGGTATCCGCGTGTAAGACCTGCAGAAATAGTTTTCGAGTTATGATATTAGAATGATACAGCAGAAACCTTAGATCTCCGTTGATTCGCTTACTGATATCTGCTGTAGTTACTCTTCCTTTTTCAGCAATAACAGGCCCTTGGACTGGATTGCCATCGTGATCAAGGGGCTGAAGTACCAAGTTACCCGGGGGGTATCCTATTCCATCCAGAAAGATGAAGATTCTCCCATCCACTGAAATTCCCATTTCGCATGGGCATGTTACAGAATCCGGAAAAAGATCTATTCTTCCGGCGAGTATCTTAGAACTAGATGAGAGAGGGATTCCAACGTATCGCAGTGCATCGAAGTCCTGCTTTTGGATAACTATAAAGTTCTCCTTTTTTCGCTGCGTCACCTGAAGAGCATCACTGTTGAAGGTTAAAAGACCCGTTTCACGTAATGACGACAGACGAAGCGTTTGCTTTTCAATTACGGCGCGAAACACGCGATGCAGTCGCCCATCTTTTTCACGAGCACGAGCATCAGGTAAAAACATAATAAGGAAACGATCCGTTTGAGAAAGTGCCGTAGCTCCAGAAGAAGGGCTCATAAATCCCATACCACCTGGGACAGCTTTCTTTGGCGGGACTAGAACATTTCCTAAAACATCGATTTTCATCACGTAGGGAGGACCAGATCCCTGAATAGTATCGCGAAAACTTATAAACGAGATCCAGTACTCGTCAGGAGCACCGCATAAGGGTTGTATTCCTGCAACGATTGAAAAGAATAAGGTCAAAAGAGCTAGTTTCTTAGTCATTGTGCCCTCACGGATTAGTAGATTGAGCATCCTGAACTGGCGTGCAGAAATCAGGCGTTCCGGTAAAGTTTTCGCAATAGTTTGTCCTGGTAACGCACGCTGTTAAGCCCGTTGCACTTCCACAGAATTTTTCTGGCACGCCATCCGCTAGTGCATTCCAAGCAAAACAATCTACGTAGGGTGTCGGGTTAAGAACATCGTCATACCGACACTTGGTCGGTGTTGTTCCATTGGGTTCTATCACGGCTGCATCTTTAGTGTCATAAAGATGCAGGAAGCCTTTCGCCCGTCCGCAGCTATTGGTGCCTGATTGCGAAACCTGTTGTGCCCATTTTTGAATAAAGCTCTCGTTGAGATCCGACTTTCTTGGCAATACATTATCGCCATCATTATCGTAGATAACAGGTTTCTTGAGGCCAAGAGCATCTTGATCTTTGGCACAAATATCACCCGTGGTGTTGCCCTCTATCCAGGATCTAGAGTGTAGAGTAGTTATCTTGATTTCTGGTGACAAGAAAACCGTAAAATAGTTTGGAAACGTAGTTCCATTGAAAGTGCGGGGTGGGCATGAGGTAGCAGTACAATTCGCAAGTAAGCAAGAATCATCACGGTTGGCAGTCGAACAGGGATGCTCATAAAGTCCACTCGAAGGGCCTTTGACGTTAGCAGCAACTAGATACTCGCCATGAGTTCTAATCCAAAGGCCAATCTGGTTGTGCCATTTTTGAAAATCGGACGTCGAAAAATTAGACCAAGTGCCATCAAAACGAGCTTCGTTCATGACCTGAAATATTACGTTTTTACATTGACTCGTCCCGCCGTTCCCGCAAGCTTTGGCTCTCCGCACAAAATTCACCACACTGTACACATAGTTCTTCTGAATTTTGCCAAGGCAGTTCAGAGAACCATTTGCATTAAAGATCTTATAGAGATTTGGTAATCCACCCTTTGGTAAATTATTGAGAAGTGTGCAGTTTGCGGGGGCAGAATCAATATTATTATTGCTGGGATTCCAAGGGTTGTTCGCCCATTGGTTGTTGGGGGATCCCAAGTTATTCTCATCGAAAAGGTCGATCTTCACGGCGATACCGTTGCGGTCTGCATATTTTAAGAAGTTCTGGAGTCGGGTTTTCCATTTTGTGCTTAGTTGGCTTCCGTCCGTTGTTGCGACATTACTGGAGTTAAGCATTTGGATGTTATATTGGCCGCTTTTGACTGAGAATGGCATCCTCTCCGCCGCACCTTGAAAACCTCCGCAAGGCTCTGGGGGACCAGCTTGAGTGGAACAGGAACTTCCCGTCACTACTAGTCGAATCAAATTGGTACCGCGACTGGAGTTGACAGCTGTCAAAGCGTTATATTGTGCTCTGCTCATGTAGTTGCTGAGGATTGTGCTAGTATCATTGGCGAGCCATTTGTCATCTCTATTCACAAGACCAAAATTACCGGAATAGCCGATCAACCTGGTTTTATGACCGTTCCAGCAAAGAGCTTTGCTTGTGCCGTCACTGAGTGTGAATAGCGTAGCCCCCGTCGGCGCTGTACAGGTTCCGGCGGCCTGGGCCTCGAAGCCTTGCTCTTCAAGCGAGTATACTTGGAATTGGCTTGTATCGCTTTCTATCGAGTATAGAGAAAGCGGCTCAGACAAACAGTTCGCTCGAAAGGACACACTATACTTGCTGGCGACACTTGAAGTTAACGTGAATGTGATCGTTGATGAGTTGACAAGTGTGAAGCTGATGGGAACCTTGTCCACAAAGACGTTCGATATTTGATCGAGGTTCTGGCCGGAGACGGTGATAGTATTGATTGAGCCATCGGATGGAATGAGCGCAGGTGAGACGTTACCAATAGAAGCCGGAAGGCACGACTGATCATCTGCAACCACGACTAGCCGAGGTTTCTGCGCTGTGTTGCCCTGGATGGACGTAAAGTCAACAGACCCGCTGTCTGAAAGGTTCCTTTTCCGTATGATCCATCCATAGGTATCATGACCATTTTGTAGCAATTGCACATCGCTTGTTACATCAAAACTCTTCCAGACTCCAGTTCCATTTTGCTGGATAACAGAATCGGAAGAATAATCCTCGTAATTCCCTCCGGACCAAGTCTCATCGCAATCGGGGGCAGGGTTGGAAAGATCATTATCCGACGGCCAGCAATCGTAGGTCACTCCCGCTTCATCCCAACTTGACAGCATTCGACGCGCATCCAGATAGGCGCCATTTCCCCAGTCATTGAAATTATTTTCGACGTAAAACTCTAGCCTGGCTGAGGAGATATGCTGCCATCCTATCGTGGAGATCATCTGAGCAGGGGAAAATTGAGCCAATACACCGCCCGCTGCCCCAGCGGATTCGATTCTCATTGATGTGTGCAAACCATAATTTATCCCCGTTCCATAATCGTAAGCATCGGAAATTGCTACATCAGCCGTTGGGAAGAAAGTATAGGTATTGTTACTTTGGGCTGTGTAAGTGATTTCTAGAATATTAACCGTTTGATTTCCAGCGATATCCATCGCCGTAACTGTTATTGAATTAAGGCCCACGGCAAGAGATCGGCTGCAACTAAATGACCCTGCAGAGTAATTTGCGGGAACTCCATCGCAAGTAATTGAAGATATACCAGAAAGCGAATCTGTCAAAGTCCCGCTTAGTTGAACGGAGTTTTGATGTACTACGGCCCGATCCTGAGGAGAAAGGATTTGTAGAGCAGGTTCCGTGCTGTCCAAATTAATGATGAGACTAGTATTTGCGGAATTGCCAGCATTATCCTGCGCGGTTCCTGTTACAAGTTGATTTGCTCCTTCAGTCGAAACGGTAACAGGTGATGAACAGGACTGAATGCCTGAAGCAGAATCGGAACAAGTAAACGTAACTGTAACATCGGTGTTGTTCCATCCTGCACCATTTGCAGCAGGATTTGCTGCGGCAGTTATCGTTGGAGGGGTATTATCATTAACCGTTAATAGGAGTTGGGGACTATTTTGCGAGGTTCCCTCCCTAGAGGTATATCCAATTACACCCATCGCTGTATCTGGTGGGGTGTTTTTCTTCAGTAACCAACCAAAGTTCGAGGTGCCTGATAAAAAAAGGC
>JAKEFK010000152.1 GCA_022616075.1 bacterium | reverse complement strand
ATTTGTTATTTGGAATTTCCGTCTCGTGTATAATGTTGGCGTGAACGAAGGTCCATATCGAAAAATGTTTGTAGAAGTGCGAGACATGCGTGATGATTCTTTTCGGATCATTTTCCCGAAATTTTCCCGATGGATAGAAATCAGCGGAAACGAAATGTATTCATTGCCCTGTCTTTCCCTGGAAGACTTCAAAAAGCTGTTCAGCAATAAAGTCCGGCCCCTCGCTGAAGATGACTTTAAGGCTTATCTGCAAGGCCTCTCAAATGAGGAGCTCGAGGAATTACGAGATGCAATGGCGAGCAATATAGCCCCGGGAAACGAAAAAATTTATCGATAAAAAACTTGGCGCTTTGGCGGCTTGGCGGTTCATTTTACATCTTGCAATAGATTTCTGACTCCAATATGATTGTCATGAGCGTAAGCTCAAGCTTGTGTTAACGGAAATTCAACCTCTTGTTGGAAAGACCCTCCTCCTTCATTCTTCCGCTGTTCGCAATCAGTCTGTTCCCCGGAATGGCCGTTTCGTGATGCGCGGCAGACTTGCGTGTGAGAGACTTTCCTCAGGGACCTCGGAGTAAATATGCAAAAGAAGCTTTTTGTTGGTGGATTGCCGTATAGTACTCAGCAGGAGGAAGTCGAACAGCTTTTTTCGCAATGCGGGCAAGTACTCTCTGCGACTATTGTTCGGGATAAATTCACAAATCAGTCTCGCGGTTTTGGTTTTGTAGAAATGGCTACAGAAGAACAGGCTGCTGAGGCGATCAATCGTTTGAATGGGACGCAACTTGGGGGCCGCACAATCGTTGTCAACGAATCCCGGCCGAAAGAAACCCGGAATTCGTCGGGCGATAACAGAAACCGTCCGCGGTTCAATCAACAGCGGAGAGGCGGTTTTCGAAGCTAAGGATTCGTTGGCCAGCGTGAGCTAATCACGCATCTGCTCTGTAGGTCTGCCGGCTAATGTTTTTTCTAGTTCGGGAGGGAGCGCGAAGTGTACATCTTCGTCAACCGTTTGCACTTCCTGAACCTCTTTGTAACCGAATTGACCTAAGTATTGGATCACTTCGTTTACAAGAAACTCCGGAGTGGATGCACCGGCCGTAATACCCACAGACTCCACATTCTCAAGCCACGCAGGATTGATCCTGTGGGTATCATTGATGAGGTAGGCCTGCGCGCCCGCTTTTTCCGCGACTTCAACAAGCCGGTTGGAATTCGAACTGTTTGCGGAACCGATTACAAGAATGACTTGCGCGGTACGGGACAAATGTTGAACGGCGTTTTGACGGTTTTGAGTTGCGTAACAAATATCATTTACATTCGGGCCTTCGATTTGAGGATAGCGTAGCCGGAGCCGTTCGATGATTTCGCGCGTATCGTCCAGACTCAGAGTTGTTTGAGTTAAGTATGCGATCCTGGCATTTGCCGGCAGATCCAGCTGGTCTACTTCTTCTGATGAACCGACAAGCTTGATGTGATCCGGTGCTTCTCCCATCGTTCCCACCACTTCTTCATGATGCTCATGGCCGATTAAAATGATTGTGTAGTTCTGCCGTTTATAGCGAAGTGCTTCCAGATGCACCTTGGTAACGAGCGGACAGGTTGCATCGATCGTTTTCAACTCTCGCGCCACGGCGCGTTTTCGGATTTCGGGCGAGATACCATGGGCACTGAA
The DNA here is from genome assembly GCA_022616075.1 of bacterium. Taxonomy (NCBI): domain Bacteria; species bacterium. The sequence goes on along the minus strand of JAKEFK010000152.1, from coordinate 13,239 downwards.
AATAACACGGCAACCTGCAGGAACATCATCTAAAGTGCGAACAAATTCAACTCCTTTGTTGCGAAAATCTTTCACGACATGGGCGTTATGAACGATCTCGTTCAATACGTACAGGGGAGTTCCGTAAACTTCGAGCGCAAGATTCACAATGTCAATTGCGCGGACCACGCCTGCGCAAAAACCGCGAGGACTTGCCAGTAGGATTTGCTTGCTCATGAAAGGCTCAAAAGTTCAAGGGTTATTATATGTGTCAGGTGGTCGTAGTGCTACTGTACGAACGCGCAGCCTCTATACCGGCTTTCTCATTGATGAAGCCGAGCCCGATCAGTCCGAATACAAAAAACAGACCTGTAACGAGGATTGCAATACGCTGATCGCCGGTTCCACTCGAAAGGAGTCCAAATACGAGCGGACCAATGGCAGTCGAAAGTTTCCAGAACAAGCCCCAAAAGCCAAAAAATTCCGCTGATTTTTCTATAGGAGAAAAAAGACCCACAAGGGCTCTTGCTGCCGATTGGCTCGATCCTATTCCCAGGCCGGCGAGATTGCCGACGATGAAAAAGGTTGTCTTGTCTTTGGAAAAGTACGCACCTATGATGGTTGCGATCCAGACAGTCAGCGTCGCATAAATGGTATTCTTGGGACCGATCCGGTCTTGCGCCAAACCAAACAGGAAAGCACCAAGCGAAGCGGAGATTTGGGTGATTAAAAAGAAAATCAGGAATTCACCTGCGGTTAGTTTGATGGTTTCGACTGCATAAATCGCGGCAAAAACAACAACGGTCGTGACACCACAATTGTAAATACCAAAGAGAACAAGGAACTTGAAGAGCTCGCGAAAACGGCGCAGATGAGCGAATGTATCGCGTATACGTGAAAATCCTGCCGATATGTAAGAGGTACCGGGTGGCAGATCACTTGCTTTTTTTCGTTCACGAACCCAGAGAAACGTAGGAATGCCGGCCAAAAGGAAAAAAACAGCGACCACAAGGTTTGTCATTCGCAGGTTTTCTGCATTCTCCGGACCAAATCCTCCCTTTAAATAGGGAAAGCAAAATAGCAAAGAGGTGAGCCCTCCGATGTAGCCGAGCGCCCATCCAAAACCGGAAATCTTGCCCATATGTTCCGGTTTTGAGATTTCAGGAAGGAAGCTGGCGATAAAATTTTCACCACTGGAAAAAGCAAAATTTGCGACGATGAAAATACAAAGCGCAAGAAGAATTTGTCCGGGTCCGGTAAATGTGAGTAAAGCAGTGAAGGTCACACAAAGGATGTAACTCAGAAACAGAAATTTCTTTTTGGCGGCGGAAAAATCTGCAATTGCGCCGAGCAACGGCGCGGAGAGCAAAACAAGTGTTTGCGACACCGTATTGCCGATGGCCCACAGGCGGTCTCCGTCTGTTCGGCCGGCTGCGATGATGTTACGGAAATAAACCGAATAGACAATCGTGATGATGATTGTTGTGAATGCGGAATTTGCAAAATCAAAAAAACACCAGGAAAGAATTTCCCGTTTATTCTGTATGCCTTTCCACATAGTTAATCGTGGATCGTAATCGTGATCTTGATTGTGCTCTTGATCATAATCGCGTTCTTAATCATGATCGAAAAAAGATCAAGATTATGATTACGATTACGATCCACGATTAATCTACGAGGGCTATGATCCTCACCGGACCGCCGGTTCCGTTTTCGATTTTCATGGGGAGTGCGATCAGAAATGCGCCTTTTACCGGTACTTGATCCAGATTTGCGACGTTCTCCAGACCGTAAATATTAGCGCCGTTAAAAATCTGATGAACAATGAAGTCCTTGGAAGTACCGGGATCCAGACTGGCTGTGTCGAGTCCGGCTCCCTTTATCTTGCGTTGTTTTGCCAAAAACTCAGCTGCTTCTTTGGAAAAAGCTGGAAAATGAAGATTGCTCGCATAGCCCGGCTTGTCATCTCCCAGATACTTCTTTTTGTCCGGCCAAAATTTGCCCCAGCCGGTCCGCAGAAGCAAAATTGAATCAGCAGGAATATTTCCGTTTTTCTTTTCCCATTCTTGAATATCTTTTACAGTAAGTGTGTAGTCCGCATTGCCGGCACATTTTGTAGAGATGTCGATTACGACCGCGGGTCCCACAAAACGTTCGATCGGAACCTGATCGCTTGTCCATCCTTTTTCAGCAAAATGAATCGGCGCATCCAGGTGGGTGCCGCCATGTTCGGATCCGGAAATGTTCGCGCTGCTGTAGAAATAACCTGCTTCTGTTTTGCCCCATGACGTTTTTTCATGTTGAAAGGATTTTGAAGTGGGCCAGTAAATGGTCTGCTCATTGAATGAATAGGTCAGATCGAGAATCTTTTTTGCTTTCAGTTCCGCCGCGGAAAGAGAAGCACAGAAAAAGAGAAGTAGTATGAAGATTCGAAACATAACCCCTCCACAAAGATAGGGACCACAGGCGTCCTCGCCTGCATTATGGACCGCGGGCGTCGCGTCTGCAACTACCCTCGGACGGACTTCAGCTCTTGAAAATCCACAAGGGTGTCACGCACCTGATCGGCGACCGGCAGATCGGATCCATAGCGAAGGATCATGCTGTATTGATCGAGCGCTTTCTGGTATTCGCCGACAGCCTGGTAGAGTTTGCCCTGTTTTAACGCATCTTCAGCGAGTACATTCATGCGTTTGACAACCTCTTTGTCGAGCTGGCTGCCGGGAAAACTTCTACGAAATTCGTATCCATTTTGGAGAGTTTTAAATGAGGAGGCAATTGATTTCATCCGTTCAGAAGCAAGTTTAGCGATTGCGGCATCCTTTGTCTGGGTGGAGAGTTTATGAGAGGACGCGAGATCTTCGAGACGCGGAATCAATTGTTGAAGACGCTCTTTTGCTTTGTTTTTCCATTGCGAATCTTTTTCCAGTAGCTTCAAATGAAGTTCTACTGCCTGAGAGCTTTTGTTCAAAATGCGGTAGTTCTCAGCCAATTGAAATTGCACTTCCGGGACGCGGGAATTGTCCGGAAAATTGCTCAGAAACCGCTCCAGCATTTGTGTATCGAAGGCTTGTTTGGCGAGAACTTCTTCATAAAGTGACAAAACCGTTTCTTTCTCTTTCTTCATCTTCTCAATGTTTTGTTTGAGGCTTGCAAGAAGAGTGGCGTCCGGTTCATCCTGCTGGATTTCTTTCAAATTCGTCTCATAAACTTCCAACAGTTTTCCGTAATCCCGGAAAAAGTTTTCTTTGCTGAACTCCTTTGCCTCAGCTTGTTGAATGAACCACACACGGAGCTCCTGCGCTCTCTTCCCCTTGGGCAAGGCGTTTAACGCCATGCGTCGCAATTCAGTTTTTCCCTGTTCTTCTTTTTCACTTTTGATGAATTCCAGAAAATTTTCCTGCGTTTTCAATCTGTATTCTGATGGATCAGCCGGGTTTTTTGAAAGGTCGATGGTGGCCGCCAGAACGCGGGAGATTCCAACACGATCCTCAAGATAGGGATGCGTCCGCCAGTAACCATACCCGGGCGCTTCATAGATCTTTCTGCGCATTTTTTCAAATAATTGACTTGCGCCTTGCGGCGAAAATCCGGCTCCGGCTGCCGCTCGCATACCAGCTTCATCCGCTTCCAGCTCCAGCTCCCGACCAAATCCGCGCAATAGCAGCTCCTGAAAAATGAGTCCGAACCCCGCCACACCCTGCAGAACCTCCGCTTTATTGGATTGTCTTTCGTATCCGGTTACCGGATCGTAACCGCCGCTGTTATCGCGAATCCCTACTGCAATTCCAATCACGAGCGCCTGATACAGAAGATTCATCAACGTTTGCCGTTTGGACATTCTGCGGAAATGGTCATTCTTGACGTGAATGATTTCATGTCCAATCAGAGCGGCGAGTTCCTCATCCGTCAGATCCAGATCAAGCATTCCGGTTGTGATAAAAATAAATCCGCCGGGAAGAGCGAACGCATTTGGCTCTTCCATCTTCACGATCCGGAAAGAGAGATGGGGCATTTCAGGCGCCGCCCGGTTTGCAACACGGTATGCGATGTCGTTCAGCCGTTTTACTTTTTCAGCATCCTCGACAAGTCCCAGTTCGCGCGTCGCCTCCAGTGCAACTCGCAGCCCTTTTTCAAAATCCTTTGGCGTTGCACTGGGAGCCGATTGCGTAGCGGCCGGCCAACCAGGGACCGATAGGAAAAGTTGAATAGATAGAAATAGAGCGACCTTCTTCATATCACTAATATAAGACTTCGGTATATAAAGGAAAGACGATTATGAACCGCCAAGGCGCCAAGCACGCCAAGGGAAAAAAGCTTTAATTCAAAATCTTGGCGACTTGGCGTCTTGGCGGTTAAAATGCAGGCGAGTACCATACAAAATGGTAAAATAGTGCCGCAAAGATGCGAATCGCTGGACTTTCGGACATCGGTCTGGTTCGCACGAAGAATGAAGATGCGTACTGGTTCGATATGGATCGGGCCATATTCATTCTAGCTGACGGACTGGGAGGTCATAGGGCGGGTGAGGTTGCAGCCAATCTGGCCGTCAAGATTGTTGCCGAGCGTCTGTCAGCGGCAGTAGACCGCAAACTCAAAAACTTCGATCTGATTGATGCTTTGCAGGAAGCTTTTGGCGCAGCTTCAGCAGAAATCTATAAACGCGGAAAATCGTCGGAAAAACTGACAGGCATGGGTTGTTCACTCATTGCCGGGATCCTGCATGAAGAAAATTGTTACCTTGCTCATGCCGGAGATTCACGCGCGTATCTTTATTTCGAAAACACACTCTCGCAAATGACAGTCGACGACACACCTGTTGCCGCATTGATCAAACGAGGTTACTTGCTTCCGGAAAAAGCCCGTTCGCACAACATGAAGAATGTTCTTGTGAAATCGATCGGAACAAAATCCAAAGTGGATGCAAACATCACGCAGTTTCCGGTAAAAGCAAAGGAAAGACTCCTGCTTTGCAGTGACGGTTTATGGGGAGCGCTTGATCACAAAAGGATGTGCGAGATCCTTCGAAAGCCAATGTATCCGGAAAGAGCTTGCCAGGAGCTGATTGCTCGCGCGCGGTCCGAAGGCGGAAAGGATAACATTACCGTGATCATTGTAGATGTGGAGAATCCAGCTGATAACATTGGTGTCATAACCGTAGAAATGCCTCGTCCGATATAATAGTGCTGAGTGAAGGAGGAAGTAATGGCAAAAAGACAGACTAAGGTAAAAGTCAAAGCGAAGAAGAAACCGGTTGCAAAGGCTAGAGCAAAGGCGAAGGCAAAAACGAAAAGGATCGTAGCAAGAGTTAAATCCAAAGTGACTCATGCTGCCAAGGCTGTAACCAAAACAGTGAAGGCGAAGACATCGCAGTTAAAGAGTGCTGTGTCGCAGGCGGCAGCGCCGCTCTTGCACAAAGCAAAGGCTCCCGGGTATCAGTGGATTAATGCATTTCTTACAGTACGTGACTGTTCACAGGCAATAGCTTTTTATCAAACTGTATTCGGATTCGAGTTGCGCATGAGCATGCCAGGCCCGGATGGAAAGATCGTGCACGCGGAAATGCTGCACAACGGATCCGTTCTCATGATGGGCCCGGCCAATCAACAGATGGGCGCGCCGGAAGGGCAGTCACCGGTTATTCTCTATACGTATGTGGAAAATGTGGATGAAGTGGCTTCACGCGCGGGCAGTGCAGGCGCAACAATAGTTCAGCAACCGCGGGACGAATTCTGGGGAGATCGTTGTTGTATCCTGGTCGATCCACAAGGACATTCCTGGATGCTGGCGACTCACGTAAAAGATATTTCTCCGGAAGAAATGCACATGCCGTAGCGCGGACGTCCCGTCTGCGCAGGTCACGCAGGCGTGACGCCCGCGCTACTTTGATCAGCCTGCAAGCCGTGGCCTGAACGAGCGGCATAAACTGCTGCGGTGAAGAGACCTACAATCACCGCAAAAATGAAAACTCCGCCCAGAGTGATCCATGCACCGGGGATAGCCGGCTGAAAAATCGCAAGAAATTCACCCCATGGATCAAAGGATGATGGTGGTTTTGCGCGCATTTTCTTCAACGCTCCCATCAAGGCAAGGAATCCGGATGCAAAAAAGAATCCGACTACTCCTCCGATAAGACCTCTTAATGCCAGCGCCGAAGAGTGAAGTGGTTTGGGTTCCGATGGCGGAAGCACTTCGAATGCTGGTTCTTTTGTGCCGAAGGGCACAAATCGCGAAAGCAATACCATCCCGGGAATTCCAAAAGCCATGGAACTCCAGAAAAATATCGTCCAGCCGATTGCATCCACCATAAAACCTGTCAATGGTCCTGCAAGGATTCGTGGAAGCCCGAATAAACTGGAAAACAATGCATACTGCGTGGCAGAAAATCTTTTTTGTGTCATTCGCAAAAGCAAAACCGAAAATGCTCCTGTTCCAAGCCCCTGGGTGAAAGTCTCAAATCCCATTGCGCCATACATCAGCGGTCTGTTTACGTCTGAAATGGAGACGAGTACGTAGCCAATATTTGAAATGATTTGCAGAAATCCAAAAAACCATAGGGAGTGACCGAGTCCAAGAGTTGTAGTTAGAATACCTCCTAAGAACGTGCCTGCAAGGGTTGCGGTTAGTCCGACAGTGCCGAGCGCAAGTCCGCGATCAAGATCGCTGTAACCCATATCCACCAGGAAGGGCCGCAGAAGCGCGGTTGCAAGATTGTCTGCGAGTTTATAGCAAACCACGAACGCAAGTATTTCCAACGCGCGGTGGCGGGAGAGAAATCCCAGAAAAGGATACCAGACCGCCTCTTTTAAACTCGCTGGAGGTTTTACTTTCTCTTCTGGTTCGGGAGCTTTTAGAGTGATGAGCAACATCGGCAAATAAAGAAATGCCAGCACGGCATTCACAGCGGGCCAGGAAAAATATCCTGCGAGTGTGATGCTCATAGCTCCAGCCACATACATCGCCGCGCGATAAACGGCGATGCGAGCGCCTGCCGCCACTCCCTGTTCCTCGGGTCGAAGAACATCTACAGCATACGCATCGATCGCAATATCCTGACTCGCCGATGCAAAAGCGATCGCGAAAGCGAGTGCGCCAATCACCCACGGAGTATCAGGGTGATCGCCAAGTCCTGCAAGAGAGAGAGTCAGGGCAAAAAGCGCAACCTGCGCTATTGCCATCCAACCACGACGCCGACCAAGCCACGGTGGAACATAGCGATCCATCAAGGGCGACCAAAGAAACTTGAAAGACCAGGGCGCTTGAGCCAGCGTGATCAATCCGACCAACCTTATGTCCATGCCGGAATCGCGCAGCCAATCCGGTATCGCAATCCATACGAGTCCCAGGGGAAGTCCGGAGGAAAAAGATAGAAGAACTACGGATGCTGTGCGCCAGGATCGAAGCGCAAGGGAAAGACTTCGAAAGGTAGATGGTCTCTCAGCCATTTACGAATATATATAAGATTGAACAGAAGAACGCAAAGCACGCAAAGAATTTTAATATTTTTATCTTCGCGTCCTTTGCGATCTTCTGTTTTAAAAGAGCTATGATTTTTTTGCGTCAGGGAGTTCGTTGAGTCTTTGATCCAGCTCTTCAATCACGTCTTCTGGTTTTGTGCCTTTTTCAAACGACATGGAATAAACAGCAGGCTGCAAAGTCAATTTTCGTTTTTTCAAGAAAACCAGTGAGACAATAACTTCGCGCACCCGTGAAGCAACTGCTTTGGTGCCCTGTTCAGAGGTTTCCGGAAGCAGAATCAAAAAAGAATCTTCGTTGTAGCGCGCGAGTAAATCGAATTCGCGAAGCTCCTGACGCATTGCTTCGCATACATCTTTCAATACTTCGTTTCCAAAGGAGTAGCCGTAGTGCACGTTAATCGACTTGAAATTATCCAGATGAACAAGAATCAGCCCAATGGGGCGTCTGAAACGCTGCATCCGTTTCAGCTCTTCCGAGACTCGTTTTTCCATGTAGTGCCGGTTATAGGAATTGGTAACGCGGTCCATCAAAGTGAGATTTTGAAGCTCTTGAAGTATGCGTTCACGCGCCAGCTTGGACTCCGCATGATTGGAGACAATCTGCCGGAGCTCATCCACTTCGAATGGTTTAGAAAGGAACAAATCGGCTCCCGCTTTGTAACACCGAACCCGGCATTCGCGGTCATCGCGCGCGGTCAGGACAATGATTCGAGTAAATTTCAGATGGGCATCCCGCTTGAAGAACTCGCAAACATCGAATCCATCCAGTTCCGGCATCATGATGTCCAGCAAAAGAACGTCGGGTAAAAACTGTCTGGCAAGAAAAAGAACGTCTTTCGGTGAGTTGGAGGCCATGACTTCATAGCCTTCCTCTTTCATGATCTCGGAAAGAAGGTCTGTCAAAGATGGATCATCATCCAGAATCAGTATCCTGGGTTTTCTTTGCATCTACCCCTCTCTCCCGGATTTGATGGTATTGTATTACAAAAGTGTTGAAAGTGTTGAACCTCTTGAACCCTTGAACATTAATATGGCTTGACCGGCGCGGCCGATTCTACTACTATTGTAGTAAACCGGTTCGACCACCTCTATATAGATTCAAAAAAGTAAAGATTTTACTGGTTAAGAAAACTCCATAGGAAGCGAAATGGACGAAAGGAAGTATAAGCAACGCGGTTACATGGAAGAATACAAAGAGGAGCCTCGAAAGGATCGCCAGCAAAGGCCTTCATCCAAGCATTCCGGAATGAAACGTTACGGCATGCGTGATGGAGGAACGGCGCGATCCGGCATTCGCTGCGCACGGTGTGGGAAGGTCAGGTCAGTTGTCGCTGACGTGGTGGAATTTGAATCCACATGTGAAAATTGCGGGGCGGATCTTCACACCTGCACGAATTGTTCATTCTTCAAAACGAGCGCGCGGTGGGAATGTTCCAAGCCGATCAGCGCTCGCGTTTCACCCAAAGATGCGCGCAACCGCTGCACATTTTTTGGCCCTGCAGTGTTCGTGGAACGCACGTTTGAAGCGAATTCTACTCCTCAAGACGCGCGAAAAGCTTTTGATGCGCTTTTCAAAAAGTAGGCCTGTTTAAACTACGGCCACGTTTGGAACCGGCAGCTCCAGTTTGGCAATAATCCGGTTCAGCTCCTGTTTTTCTAAAGTTTCTTTTTCTAACAGGGCTTCCGCCAGATCTTCAAGCTTTCTCTTATTCTGCCGGAGCAATTCGATCGTATCGCGGTAAAGACGATCCAGAATTGCTTTTATCTCCAGCTCAATTTCTCTTCCAGTTTCGCTGGAAACGGAAGGACCGCCGTAAAATCTCTTTTGCAGGTAGGGTCCGCCATCTGAGTCGGGAATACTGATCAATCCCAGTCGTTCGGACATGCCATATTCAATGATCATACTGCGCGCAAACTCAGTTGCTTTTTGGAGATCATTTTGCGCGCCCGTTGAAGCTTCATGAAAAATGAGGTCTTCTGCTGCGCGGCCACCCAGCATCACTTTGATACGACTGAGAATCTCTGTTTTGGTGATCAAATACTTGTCTTCTTTCGGTGTCTGCAATGTGTAACCGAGCGCCGCAAAACCTCTGGGGATAATAGAGACGCGTGTCACGGGATCGGTGTTTGGCAAAAGAAGCGCTATCAGAGCGTGACCGGATTCATGAACGGCAACAATTCTTTTTTCCCGCACGTTGATCAGACGACTCCTTTTCTCCGGTCCGGCAAGCACCCTGTCGATGGCGTCCTCCAGATCAATGGTTTCAATGGCATCTTTATTCCGGCGAGCGGCGAGCAAAGCGGCTTCGTTGCAGATGTTGGCCAGATCTGCGCCGACGAACCCCGGAGTCCGTTGCGCAATAATATCCAAATCCACGTCCGGAGCGAGCCGCAAGTTCTTAGTGTGCACTCTCAGAATTGCGAGTCGTCCTTTCAAATCAGGAGCATCCACCACGATCTGGCGGTCAAAACGTCCGGGACGCAGCAACGCAGTATCCAGAACATCCGGTCTATTTGTTGCTGCAAGAATAATTACACCTTTTCGCGCATCGAAACCGTCCATTTCGGACAACAACTGATTCAATGTCTGTTCCCGCTCATCGTGAGCGCCAATCATTCCACCCGCTCCACGATGGCGTCCGATCGCATCAATTTCATCGATGAAAATGATGCAGGGCGCTTTCTTTTGCGCGCGATCAAACAAATCACGCACTCGAGCCGCGCCAACACCAACAAACATTTCCACGAAATCGGAACCGCTTAAGCTCAAAAAGGGCACATTTGCTTCTCCGGCAGTCGCTCGCGCAAGTAGCGTCTTTCCCGTTCCGGGAGGTCCTACGAGCAGAACACCTTTCGGGAGCTTGCCGCCAAGTCTCTGGAATTTGCCGGGATTCTTCAGGAATTCCACAAGCTCCATCATCTCAACTTTTGCTTCATCCACTCCGGCGACTTCATTAAACGTGATTTTCTCTTCGGTCTCCGTATACATTTTTGCCCGGTTCTTTCCAAACGAAATTACCTGTTCACTGGCTCCGCCCAGCCGCCGGAAAATGTATCCCCAGAAAAGAATCAGAAGTATGAAAAGCGGAATCCATGTGAACAGAAATTGCATTAAACCCGAATTTCGATATTCACCGCGGTAATCAACTCCCTTCGATTCAAGCAGGCCTATCAATTGGGGATCCTCGATCACGACCGTAGTGTATCGAACCTTCTTGCCCGTTGAGTCGATCAAATCTCCTTCGATGGTGTTCTTGGAGATGATTGCAGACTTGACACGCCCTTCTTTTACTGAGTTCTTGAAATGGGCGTACGAGATTTCATTGCCGGGAGGATTTATCCCTGTAAAAAGGAGATAAAGGATGATGAGAATGAAAATTCCAGGAAAGAACGAATTCCGGAAAATCTGCTGGAACCGGCTTTCCGGCTGTTTTGGCTTCTGCTGGTTCCTGTTTTGTGTTGTCATATCGACTCTAAATATAATATGGAGTTTGTCATACTGCAAAACATCTCCGACGGAGGATTTTCATGGAAGAGTCCATCAAAACAGTTAAGAACTCGCAGGTAGAAGCAATCGAAATCGTTTTTCCCAACGACGCCAATCCGCATGGAAATGTCTTTGGGGGCAGAGTCATGCAACTCATTGATATTATCGGGTCTGTTTCCGCAATGCGCCATTGTCGAAACAGTGTTGTGACGGCTTCGATGGACAAGTTGGATTTCTTGAGTCCCGCCTACGTCGGAGAAATCCTCATTTTTCAGGCCTCTGTAAATTTCGTGGCTCGGACCTCCCTCGAAGTGGGAGTCAAAGTAACGGCTGAAAACCCCCTAACCGGCGAGCATCGCCACACGGCAAGCGCCTATCTGACATACGTTTCGATTGATAAAACCGGTAAGCCAGTGCAGATTCCTCCGATTCTTCCTGAAACGGGTGAGGAAAAGCGACGTTTTGAACAAGCAGGAAAGCGCCGGGAAATCCGCGTCCTTGAACGCGCCGCGAGGAAGAAGTAGGAATTTTAACGCAGAGCCGCAGAGCACGCAGAGACCGCAGAGAGATTTTATTTTATTATTTTTTTCTTTGCGTTCTCTGCGCCTCTGCGTTAAGAGCTATGCTAGCTAGCTTGCATTGTAGCCTTTGCGGTAGCGCAACTTCACGCCGGGACGCTTGCATGTGATGTCGATTTCACGCCACGCCACAACGTTTCTCCTGGTCATGGGTTTGTAGCCGAGTGAATATTGACTGCGCATTCCTGCTCGCAACTTTTCCATCACATCATTCAGTGAGCGTAGACTTGTTGGAAAAAATGCATAACCACCACTGGCTTCCGCAAGTTTCTCCAGGATGTACCGTCCCCTCAGCGGGTTATTGCCGAGAGACATCGTGCCAAATGCGAGAACAGTAACATCGGAAGCCACAAGATTGGAAATCACCTCATCCAATCTGAGTTTGCTCGAAGTGTCTTCCCCGTCCGAAAAAACAACAATGATTTTTCTACCCTGCTGGCCTTTGAGTTTATCCATGGCAAAGTAAATGGAATCCAGAAGAGCGGTATATCCACCCTCCACGCTCTGGAAAAGAATAGCGGTGCTGATTTTTTTCTTATCAGAAATCAGCGCCGTCTCTTCAGCCGGCATGTCATTGAATGAAATCAGTGTCATGCGATCATTGGCCCTGAGCTCATCGAGTAGACGGAAAGCGGCATTTTTGACGATGTCCAGCTTGTTGGTCCCCTGTACTTCTGAAGACATGCTCTCACTTTTATCGATAACAAGTGCCAACGTGAGAGGAACATCTTTTTCTCCGAGCTTGTCGCTTTGCTCGTTGGCGAAGTTCGAAAAATGAGTGATGCTCTGAGCTGTTCCATTTTCTTTGAGGATCAGCTCATCTGGTTTTAAATCGGTGATGAAGTGTCCTTTGGAATCCGTTGCCGATAGATACACATTGACCAGATCTACTCTGACGGTTTCCTGCACTTGCTGACTCCAGGAAATGACTGTACAGAAGATGAAAACGGGAATGAATAGGACTCTCTTCATCAGGGGTGTGAGGGACCTCCCGGGACCAGGGATTTGGAATACTTGAAAAGAATATCATAAAATACGATGCTCATTGTGGTGTTATACTCCTCAACGGAAGAGAACTGGAAATGTCAAAAGATAATCTGATTTTTGCTCTTGCAGGCATGGTAATCGGCGTGATCCTTGGAGTTTTGATAGCAAATTCGAATGGTCCTAGACAGGTTGTGTCCGCGCCTGGGCCTCAAGAAATGACAACATCCTCAAATCAGAGTACAGCGCCCCAGGAACAAGGACAGCTTCCGGATGGGCATCCTCCGATCGATGAATCTGCGTTGAAATCCCGGATCGCGGAACAACAGGAGATCTTGAAGAAAGATCCGAACAACCAGGAAGCCACAGTCTCTATTGCGAATCTTAACTTTGATCTTAAGAACTATTACGAAGCAATCCAGTGGTATGAAAAAGCCCTCGTGCGTGATCCTTCCAATATCGATTTGATTACAGATCTTGGGACTTCTCATATGTGGATGGGCGAATACCAGAAGGCGATCGACCTGTACAACAAGTCCTTGTCTATTAATCCCAAGCACCTGCAGTCATTGATGAATCTGGGAATTGCGCGTATGAGCCTCGGGGACCGGGCCGGGGCCGCCGAGATGTGGGAAAAAGTGATTACCTTTTATCCGAATCATCCCGAAGTTCCCATGCTTAAGCAAGCTATCACGAAATTACGCACCGAGAAATCATAAGAATATTGCAAATT
>JAKEFK010000151.1 GCA_022616075.1 bacterium | reverse complement strand
TGCGAAGATTGGGCTCATTATCGTCATCCACGATTGTTGCGACTCCCAGTCCGTCTGCGATCGTGGCTCCACCGGGACTCGTCAAATTGACGTTGAACGTTTCGTCCGCTTCATCCAGCGTGTCGCCGCAGGTGGTAATGGTGATTTGCTTCGAAGTCTCGGTTGAATTGAAGGATACACCGCTACTGAGGTTCAGGAAATCCTCGCCGGAACTGCAACCCCCGCTTCCGCCCGTGGCCGTGCCGTTGGATGTGCTGAATTGAACGGAGGAAATAGAACCGGTGCCGGAGCGTGTAATCGTAAAAGTAACGATGTTGCTTCCACCATTTCCATCAGTTGTATTTACGTCGTTAATCGAGAGCGTGAGCCCCTGCGCAGAAACCACGTCAGAAACGATCAAGAATAACCCGCACAAAAGAAGTACCAAGAAAGATCTGCATTTCATAAAGTTTTCTCCGTTTCGTTTGTAGTAGCGACTTTAGTCGCTATGTGGCGAATGAATTCGCTGCTACGAACAAGCGTAGAGCAAGCTCTTTGCCAACAGCAAAGGTTGGGGAATCAGTCGAGCCGCTACTTCAAACGATAGCTTCCCGGACTACTGGAATTGTTTTTTCAGCAACTCAGGTTGCTGAAGAGCGGCGGCAAATTCCTGGCGAAGCAAAGGATTCAACTCGAAGCACTTTGCGGCAAGTCGTTCCGCTTCCACGGCACTGGAACGTCGCAATGCAACCTGTGCGAACGTACAGTGTGCTAATGCGTGATCCGGTTTCATCCGGATCGCCGATTGCAACTGTTGTTCAGCTGTGTTGAGTGCTTTTTCATTGGAATGTGCCTGCAAAAGCAAAAGTTTTCCTTTCGCTGCAAATGCATGGCTGAAAGTTGGATTGATGAAGATCGCTTTATCCAGATTTTTCTCAGCATTTTTGAATGCGACGTTCAGGTTAGCCGTTTTGTTTTTTGCTCGATCGATGTGGGCCTGCTCCATCCAGGCCTCCGCAAGCTCAGAATAGAATGGGGCATATTCAATATTGATCGCAGCCAGATTTTCAAGTTTTTCGATTGCATGGCGCACAGATGTGGCAGAACCCTTGCCCCGTTGCCGCTCATACTTTGCTTGATACCGGTGGGCCACTCCTGAATAAAAAATGGAAGCAATTGCGGGATTCATTTTGTGAGCGCGTTCGGCAAGCTGAATGGATTCCTGGAAATCCGGAACCGGATCCTGATCGCGCATCATTGCAAATCGACCGCGCGTCAGGAAAATGCTTGCCATATTTCGAATGGCGAAGGCATTGTCAGAATTGATTTTCAAGCACTCTTCATACGTCTCCTGCGCCTGATGAATCGTCCCGGCGGGATCGATTCCATGATCGAGTTCGTACTCGGCTTTGGTTGCCAGCGCGTTAATAAGATTTGAATGGGTTTGGATTGCGGAAGGAAAATGCGTGAGTTCAGCGTCATAACTCTCGATCGCTTTTGCTAAAGAGGGCATTGGATTCAAGCCTCGATCGATCTGATCCAGCGCCTTATACCAGTAGGAATAACCCAGGTTGTTGTAATTGCCTTCGAAAGGATTCATGCGAATCGCTTTTTGATAGCTCTGGATCGCGCGATCTGCCGTCTCCTGCAAAGGAATGCCGCGCGGCCAGGCATCTCCCATGAAGTACAAATACGCGTCCCCGAGGAACGCCTGCAAAGAGGGATTGTCCGGATCCAATTGGACCGCTTTTTTCGCAGCGACCAGTGATTTTTGAAGAGCCGGCCGCGGGTCCTGTCCAACGTATCCTTGATAATAAGCAAGATCAGCGGAAGCGTTGGAGTAGCTCGCATGCGCTATTGCATTTTCTGGATCGACTTGCAAAGCCTGATCGCACAACGAAATCGTTTGTTCCCATTGGGATTTGACGTCCCCGCCTTTGCTCGTGAAAATTGCAACCACAATCTTGCGGCCGGTTTCGCAGAGATGAACGTAGCCGTCAGGATCACTGGCTCCAATGATGCTCGCCTGGCGAAACGCTTCCTGAGCT
The DNA here is from genome assembly GCA_022616075.1 of bacterium. NCBI lineage: Bacteria > bacterium. The sequence continues at coordinate 3,442 of JAKEFK010000151.1, read as the reverse complement.
GTCTGGTAAAGTTCGATTCCCTGATCGGTATTGTGAGGGATCCTTTTTGTGGCCATCGCGGAGTAGATATTTCCTTCCAGAATCTTTGCTTCATAGAACCAGGGAGCGCGAGTCAAGGCAGCATCGCACTGCTGCAAGGCTTCTTCATACTTCTCTTCATAAAAATCAATCAGCGCCTGCGCATATTCCGGCGCCGCGCTTGCTACTCCTTTTCCTATTCTCAAATATTGCAAGGCCGGGTCACGATATCTCTTTTGAATCTCGGATAGCTTTTGATTCTTTCGCGGCCCCTCCTCCATTCTTGCTAAAGAATTCAATTCTTTTTGATAAACCATACCGATGGTAATTCCGAGCGCGTACGCAACTTCAGCGCGCGTATAACCGCTGTTCCATGCTTCCTGCAGGTGGGTTCTCGCTTGTTCAAAGTCTTCCAGAGCAATAAATCCGCGACCTAATGCGTAATGCGCCGGAGCATATCCAATTTCCCCTTTGCGCAAAAACTTCTCCTCAATTTCTTGCATCCGAATCCGGATTTTTGCTTTGGCATTCCTGATGTCGTGGAGCGGCATCGTATGTTCCACGCGCATTTGCCATTCCATTCCTTCCACTGTCTCCGCAAGCTGTCTTGTCAATTCCAATTGCTTTCCTGAAACCCACCAGGAATAGAGACCGATTCCACCAAGAATGAACGCCACCATTGCGGATACCGTCACGATCACTGCAACGTTTCTATGCTTTTTTGCTTTCTTGATGAAACGGTCAATGGTCGTAGCAGGACGCGCCAGGATTGGTTCTCCCTCCAGATAGCGTTGAAGATCTTCTCCCAGCTCCCGCGCGGAGTCATATCGTTTATCCGGATTTTTCTCGAGGCATTTCATCACAATCGTTTCCAGATCCTTCGGAAGGTGTCCGACGATTTTGCGAAGCGGCGGCGGATCATCCTGCGATAGCTTCAAAAGGACTTCATAGCTGTTTCCCGGAAAGGGTGGTTGTTGCGTCAGGAGATCATAAAAAGTGGCTCCCAGGCTGTAGATATCGCTACGACGGTCCACTTGATCCGGATTGCCCCACGCCTGCTCCGGTGACATGTATTCCGGCGTCCCCATGACAACGCCGGTCTTTGTTGCGCCTGGAACTCTGGTGTCCCGCGCAAGTCCAAAATCAACGATGTAGGAACACCATCCTTGATCCGTCTGCTCAACCAGAATGTTCGCGGGTTTAATGTCCCGGTGGATGATTCCCAGTCTGTGCGCGGCCTGTAAAGCCGCAGTAAGCTGCAAAGCTAAGGCTGCTTTCTGCTCAACCGTCAACTGATCGCGCAATTTATCCAATCGCTCACCGGCAATCAGCTGCATTGCAATGTAGTTCCTCCCTTCAAAGGACCCGACTTCATAGATCTTGCAAACATGCGGATGATCGATTTGTGCTTGCGCGCGTGACTCCCGCAGAAATCGTTTCTGGGAAGCGGCGTCTGTGCTATGCAGAAATTTGATGGCAACATGGCGGTTCAGCGCGGGATCAAACGCTTTAAAGACCGTGCCCATTCCGCCTTCGCCGAGACACTCAAGAATGCTGTATCGTTCCCAGCGATGAAACGGTATCTGATCCGGACTGGAGCCCTCCTGCGAGCCCTCCCCCCGAATTACCGTCGTGGCTTCCGAAGAAATCTTCTTATCCATCCGGTTAACAAAGTGGTGCGGGCGACCCGCCCGCTATGCACGATTGTGCAGCATCCTAGCCCGGCGGACGAGTTGTCCGCACCACATTACAAACCATCTTCTTTCGATATACCCAATCGTTTCATCATTTTACGCAAACCGAACGTGGTTACCTTCAATTGTTTTGCCGCTCTGGGAACATTTCCTCCATGAATTCTCAGCGCCCGAACAACAAAACTCCGTGTAAATTCGTCGACAGTATTTCGCAGGTCAAGGTCTCCCTGGCGAAGACGGCTTTCGGCAAAATCGCTGATTTCTCCCGCTGCGTTGCCGCCCAACAATTTTTCAGGAACAAGATGGATGTCCAGAATTTCACCGGAATGCGCAAACGCGACAATCGCTTTTAAAATGTTCATTAGTTCTCTGACGTTCCCCGGATAAGAATAATTCAATAACAGCGCAAACAGTCTTTTACTGATCGAAGTAATCCGCTTGTTCTCCTTTTCCGCTATTTGTTTCAGCGCAGCCGGAATCAAAACTTCGAGATCTTCTTTTCTTTCGCGAAGAGGCGGAATGTAGAATTCGACTGAGGAAAGGCGATAATACAAATCCTGCCGTAACCTTCCAGCGCGGATGAGTTCCTTTGGATCTTCATTGGTTGCCGAAATCAGACGAAAATCAACCGGAGTGCTTCTGGTCTCGCCCACCAGTTCAATTCTTTTTTCTTCGATCGCCCGCAGAATTTTTGCCTGTAGTCCAACTGGAAAAGCGCTCAATTCATCCAAAAACAGTGTCCCGCCATCCGCAGCGGCGATCTTGCCTTTTCGTTGACTCACGTTTGTCGCAACCTTATCACCAATGCCGAACATCTCCGCTTCAACCAGCTCAGATGGAATCGCAGCACAATTAACAGGAACAAAGGCGCCGCTTCGCCCGCTGGATAAGTGCACCATTCGGGCCAGATAGTCCTTTCCACTTCCGGTCTCCCCAACAAACAAGATATTCATATCGGTTCGCGCAACGGATTGAAGTTTGAAATAGATTTCCATCATTACAGAGGATTTTCCAAGAATCATTTCATCCGGAAAAACAAGATTTGGAAATGAATAGGGAATCTCTTCAGCGCGAAATGGAACCTCTCCGTATTTATCCGTCTTTCGTGCTTGTGTGACTCCTGTGGCCGGTAAATCAATCTGTTGTACTTCCTGTGAAGTTGTTTCCACGCGTATCTTAATGGCTCCGATTTGAATTACATCTCCGGCTTTCAACGGGGCCCTCTCAACATTCTTTCCATTCAAAGAAGTTCCATTCGTGCTGCCAAGATCCTGAACAAACCATCCCTGATCGTTATGGATCACAGAAAAGTGCCGGCGCGAAATGCCTTTGTAAGGCAAGTAGATTTCATTTTCTGGAAGAGACCCTGCAGTGACTTCCTTAAGTCCATTGGTGAGGGGAAAGGTAATTGTTCTTTCGTTACAAACAGCAACGAGGCGGATCACATTCTCTTTGTACCACAAATCTCAGTCAAAGTAGCGCGGGCGTCCCGACTGCGAGCAGCGCAGACGAGACGTCCGCGCTACTACGATTCTGCAGAATTCTTCAGCAACCGGGGTTGTTCTCAAGCAATTTGTGTTGCTCTGTAAACGGGAGCTTCCCGACGGACGACATGTTTAAAAAGCGGGCAAGAGTTTTGCTGAGTGCTTTGGCGAAAAGCTTTTAGAAGGAGAAGAGCCGATGAAGATACAAGTTGCTTTAGGGGTTCTTATGCTGGTCCTCTGCAATGG
>JAKEFK010000150.1 GCA_022616075.1 bacterium | reverse complement strand
ATATGATGACATATGCTGCTGGCTCGCAGGCTTGATGGCAAGGCGCGAGCGAGGCGCATACCCGCTGTGGTATGTAACGAGCGAGCAACGAAGCCAGCAAGCCTGCGAGCCGCAGCCCAGAGGGGCGCGGCGGCGGACAGGCATCTGCTTCGTTGCCGCTCCTCGACGATGCACTGGGGCATCGACTGCGTCGCGGCGTCTCGCATCTGCCCTGCCCGGCGCTCGCGCCATATGTCATCATATTTATGGGAAGGGACACTTAGCTGCATGATCAGTTCTTCGACGGCCTCCCCTACCATTAGAATATGGCTATGCGCAGGAATATCCTCATCACTGTTTTTGTGGCACTCCTTGCGGGAGCAGCGATTTATCAACTCCGAAAAAAGGAATCTATCGATTTCGGCTCGTTTCACGATTTCAATGTTTTGTTTGTGACCATTGATACACTTCGGGCTGATCACCTCCCCGCTTATGGTTACACACACATTCGAACCCCGAATCTGGATAAGCTTGCCTACGAAAGTCTGATTTTCGAGGATGCAATTTCCCAGGCGCCCATGACATTGCCCGCGCACGTTTCTCTATTGACAGGCCTGCTTCCTCAAACGCATGGAGTTCGTGACAATTTCGGCTTCATTTTGGATTCTCACGCAACCACCTTGGCAGAAATTCTAAAAAATAACGGATATCAGACGGCAGCATTTATATCTGCGTTTGTGCTGGATTCGCAGTTCGGAATCGACCAGGGTTTCGATCTTTACTCCGATTCCTTTACTCTCGCTCAGGCTCGAATCACAAACACCGATGTGCATCGCATTGCTGAAGAAACGCAGATGGAAGTGAATGCCTGGCTTCAAAAGAATCACCAAAAGAAATTTTTCATGTGGGTTCACTATTACGACCCTCATGATCCGTATCAACCGCCCGAGCCTTTCAAGACGGAATATAAGTCAGCGTCCTATGACGGAGAGATTGCATATACAGATCATGTTTTGGGCAATTTTGTGAAAGTCCTGGAGCAACTTGAACTAAAGAAAAAAACGATCATCGTTATAACAGGAGATCATGGAGAGGGATTAGGCGAGCACAAGGAACAGACCCATTCTTTGTTTATCTACAACGCAACTCAGCATGTTCCGCTTTTCATTCGACTTCCGAATATAGAGGGCAGACGAGTTGAAGGAGTCGTAAGCCATGTCGACATCGCTCCCACCGTTCTCGATTGGTTGGGGATTCGGTCTAACGCCTTGATGCAAGGGAAAAGCTTGATTCCTCTGATTCAGAAAAAAGAGAAGTCGGAGAGGTCAGCCTATAGCGAGAGCATCTCGGCAGAAGTTCATTACGGGTGGAGTGCTCTTAAGGGGGTAACCACTTCGCAGTACAAATTCATTGATGCCCCAACTCCTGAGCTTTACGATCGACAAACGGACCGCAAGGAGACAAGAAATCTGATACGGGAAAAGCCGGAAATCGCGAAGGAAATGCACAGAGGTCTACAAACTTTTTTACATTCCGCTCCCAAGTATACGTTTGCAAAAAAACAAACACCCGATCTTGAAACCAAGGAGAAGTTACGATCTCTTGGTTATATCGGAACGGCCGCCGGAGGCACGGGTGAGAGCCGGAAAATTGATCCGAAGGACCGCATTGATCTGTTGGAGATGATGACCCGCGCGCATAAGGCGTCGGATAGAAAAAACTATCCTCTCGTAGTTCAAATCACCCGCCAAATTTTGGAACAGGATCCTAATATCGTTGAGGCACACTTTCTTTTGGCCACCGCCTATCTTCATCTGCTCGAAAAACAGAAGGCGCTCGATGCGATGATGAAGACGGTTCGTCTCAAACCCGATCATACGCAAACGCTATACAACCTTGGCTTCTTTTATCAGCTTGAAGGAAACAACAAAGAGGCCGAAGATTGGTACTTACAACTTTTAAAATACGAGCCGTCGCATCTCCGCGGCATGCTCAATTTGATCAATCTGTACCGCAGCATGAATCAACCCGAAAATGCCCGGCCGTATCTTTCTCAAATTCTTGATTCCTACAAAGACGCAATTCAGACCACAACCTCGCCGGAAGTGCAATCCGGTTTGTTGGAGAAACTTGGAGAAGTGCATTTGCTAACCGGAGATCTCAAATCAGCAGAAGAGATGACCCGGAAGGCACTTCAATTCACTCCCGAAGGCCGTGGCTTGCATTTTCAACTTGGTGCCATTTACGAAACCCAAAAGGAACTACAGAATGCTGCAGCTGAGTATCTTGAGGAAACGAAGCTTGATTCCAGTAACGCAGCCGCGTTTTTCAACCTGGGGCGAGTTTACCGGCAACTCAACAGGCTTGAGGATGCAATCCATTGTTTTAAACAGGCAATAAAAATGAATCCTCATTACTTTGTAGCTTCCTATCACCTGGCAGAGGCCTATCTGGCTGAAAAAAGAAGCCCTGAAGAGATTCTCCGTTTGATAGCAGAAGCAAACGCTGGCATTCCTTCTGACCGAAGGGAGCGCCTTCTGATAGATATTCGAAAACGACTAAAGAGTAAGGAGTAATGAGTAGATTTTTTTTGGCGATGGTCCATCTTCAGCACTTAATATTCCTGGGATTGTTCATAACACTCGCCGCCTATTCCTCTGCGCTTACGATCCCGGAGAAAATCCAAAAGAGCGCCTCTCTATTGGAATCGGGAGATCTGCAGTCGGCATTTCAGCTGTTACAAGAGGTATTACAGGAGAGCCCAAATCATGGTCCGGCGCACCTACTTTTAGGTCAAATCTCTTTTGCACAATTTCAATGGGAAGAGGCAGAACGCCACCTTAAGATTGCGGCCAACTCGCAAACAAGACGCCCGCAGCTAGCCTGGCATCTATTGGGAAAACTCTATCTTCTACGACACGAATACTCCAAGGCGAAACAACATTTCGATAGTTCGCTCAAGGAATCACCCGATTTTCAACCGGCGCTGTTGGATCGGGCGCGCGCATCCCTATTCCTGAATCAGATCGACAGTGGGATTCTGGATCTGCAAAAAGCGCAGCAATCTGCGGAAGCAAAACTGCTATTAGCGCAGCTCTATCTTTATCAGGATCGCGACCGTGAAGCCGCCACAATCTTGCAATCGCTGCTTTCTACTCAGGAAGAAGCTAAGTGGCTTTTGCTGAAATCACCCCGGGATCTGGCCGTGATCCTCGGAAACAATCTTGGCAATGACGTCGCTTACTTCGCTCTTGGCGTAGCCAGGTTGAAAGGCAATGAGCCTCAACAGGCAGAAACACTTTTCAAGATCGCTTTTCAACTAAACGATCAAAATCCCGTTTCCTGGTTGTTTTTGAGGAGCAAGAACGAAGCCGTTTCTTCGGTGTCTCACCCTGTTCTTGTTCAAAAATTTTCTGAAATGACAACGCTGCTCGAAAAGAAAAAATTGACCGAAGCAAAACAGATTGCTGAAGAAGTGATTGCCGGCTGCATGCGTTGTATTCCCGCTTATCTGACAATGATTCAAGCCTCAGAAAAGCTCGGGAATTTTTGGGGATCGTTCGAGCAACAACAAGTGATCCTGAAATGGCTCACTGACATTCCTGCGCTTTATGCTCACATGGCGAACTCAACTCGCGAAGCGGGCGTCTATGATCTTGCCGAATGCAGCATCCGTAGAGCTTTGAGTATGGACCAGGACAACGGTTCCTACCACTATTTGCTTGCCAAAATTTTGCAGGCTCAAAAAAAGACAGATCTCGCGATCGCGTCATCCCAAAAAGCCCTTGCGCTGGACTCTCAAAATGCAGCGGTCTACATCACGCTTGGAAATCTTTATTATGAAAAGATGGCGCTCTCTGAATCGATTGCAGCTCTGGCCAAGGGTATCGAATTGGATCCGTTGGCCGCGGAGAATATCGCTTCCTTTGCACTATCGGCGTTGACAACTGAAGATTACGGAGCGTTGCGCACCCTTTTGGACAGACATCTTGAAGCTCATCCTGAAAACGTGAATACGCTTTACAGCCTTGCGACAATGCACCTTAAGGAAAGCCAGTTGGAGAAAGCCGGAGACTACCTGTCGCGTCTTGAGAAACTTGCGCCGGAACATCCGGAAGTCTATTACAATCTTACTTTGCTCTTCACGCGACAGGGGAAACAGACGGAAGCAGCGGCGGCCTTACAGCAATTTAGAAAACTCAAGAAGAAGGAGCAACAAGAATGGCATAAGCACAACGAAGCGTACAAAAAGCGATTGCAAGCCGGCGATTTGATGAGAGAAAACAAACCAAAAGAAGCTGTTCTTTTGTATTCGAAGATCGTAGAAGAGGGACTGGCCGAAAGAGAGGATCTGTTATCACTGGCAAGAGCCTATGACGCCGCAGGAGAGCATCACGAGAGTCTGTCAACTCTACAAACATTATTGAAGAGCTCTCCATATGATAAAGAGGTGATCGTTTTATTGGTCCAGATCGCAGAGCAACTCGGTAACCGCGATTTACTGCGGCTGTATCGCAGCCGGTTGGAGCTGCTTGCGCCGGAGAAAATATGCACCGATTCGTGATTTGCTTCTTACTCATCCTCTTGCTGCTTCCAACTGTCGCCTTCAGTGCGCCTCGCAATGTGATTCTCATTACGATCGATACATTGCGAGCAGACTACGTTAGTTACAACGGTTCCAAACATGTTCAAACTCCCAATCTGGATCGCCTGGCCAGACAAGGTGCAAACTTCACCCGTGCGAGAACGCCTGTTCCACTGACACTTCCTTCCCATGCATCGATCATGACCGGCCTGTATCCTTCTTCGCATGGTGTGCGTGACAATGGGACTTTCCGTTTGTCCGAGTCGCAGATTACGCTGGCGCAAATATTGAAAAGGAAGGGGTATACGACCGCAGCTTTTATCGGTAGCTTTGTTCTGGATCATCGCTTTGGTCTCGCACAGGGCTTTGACATATATGAAGACCGAACCTGGACCAAAATTGCAATGTTGGAGAATCCCGAAGCGGAACGGAATGCAGAGCATGTCTATAAATCATTTGTCCAATGGTGGAAAAAATGCGATAAGAGCAAACCCTTTTTTATCTGGATTCACTTTTATGATCCACATGCTCCTTATGAACCGCCCGCGCCGTTTCGTGAACGATACAAAACTAACCCGTATGCAGGTGAAGTAGCGTCTACCGATTCTGTTGTTGGTAAATTGATCAAGGATCTGGAAACATCAGGAACACTTCAAAACAGTATCGTCGCAATGGTTGGCGATCATGGTGAAGGACTTGGCGAGCATCAGGAAAACAGTCATTCTGTTTTGATCTACAACTCCACTCTTCATGTACCAATGATTCTCTTCGCTCCTGATTTGATTGCTGGTGAAACTCAAATCCATTCCTTATCTCGTACCATTGATTTAGCTCCAACATTGCTGGATTATCTTGGTTTCGCAAAAACTCTTGGAGAGGGTTTTAGCCTACGAACAGCGATTGAAGGAGGCAAAGCTCCCGAGATTCCATCCTACAGTGAATCGTTGTATCCGGAATTCAATCTCGGGTGGAGTTCTTTACATGGGATCGAAGCCGGGAAATTTCACTTTATCCTTGCACCGAAGCCCGAGTTGTATTACTTGCCGACTGATCCCGGCGAAAAACAGAATCGTGTGAAGGACTTTTCTCAGGTTGCCGATCAGCTTCGGAATAAATTGGCTCCATTTCTGGAAAAGAAACCTGGTGTTCAAGAAACACTCGATTCCGAAACGCAGGAAAAATTGAGAAGCCTTGGATATGTTTCGGGAACAGAAATCCAAGCCGGTTCCCGTGCAGATCCAAAAGACAAAATGGAGATATGGAATCAAATGCAGTTCGGCATGTCACTATCGAGATACGGAAATTGCCGCAAGGCCATCGCTGTTTTTGAGGAAATCCTCGCTCGCGAAAAGAACACGTTGCTGGTCTACGATTATCTTGGATCATGCTACAAGAAGGAGGATCAATGGGATAAGGCAGAAGGCCTTTACCGTAATGCGCTGGATCAAGGCATTGCAGCGCCTGCGTTTCATATGAATCTTGGAATCCTCTACCACCGTAAGAAAAATTTGGATTCGGCGGAAAGGGAAATGCAAAAAGCGATTCAGCTAAATAAGCTCAGTGTTGAAGCGCACTATCACATGGGTAACATCTTACGTGATAAGAGAGATTGGAAACGTGCCTTGCCGGCCTATCAGGAAGCGCTCCGAATCAATCCGGATTACGTGTACGCAAGAAACGCGCTGGGGAGAACCTACGCTTTCTTGGGAGAAAACAAAGAGGCACTGGAAGCCTTTCGACAGTCCGTGCAAACGGATCCGGCCAATGCTGCAGCGCACTTTAATTTGGCCGTGCAGCTCGAAAAAATGAAACAAAGGAAGGAGGCGTTACAATCGTATCGCAGATTCCTGTCGCTCAGCTCTGAAAAGGATCAGCCCCTTGAAAGACAAAAAGCTCGTGAGGCAGTCGCACGATTAAGCTCAAGATCTTCTCAATAGTGCTATGTCAGAGTCATTAGAAAAAAGGATCCTCAAATGTGCGGCCTTGCCGCTTTGACCTTCCAAATTCCTGTAGAAAAAACGACGAGGGACGTCCCGGCGTTTGGAAATCGGACTCGGAGTCGATTTCTAATTAGAGTATTTTTAGATGGCGGTTTGGAGCGATCCGAACCTCCTTCTTGTTTGCAGCTTAACGCAAAGACGCGAAGCCGCAAAGAATTTACTTTGCTGCCAGAAGGATCTTTTCAATCTCTGCATGCTTTTCCCTGCGGGCTATTTCGAGCAGTTCGGCCCGGTCCCGTTTCACATCAGCTCCCGCTTCGATCAGCATTTTCACGATATCGGTGTAGCCACGAAGCACCGCGACTTGAAGGGCCGTACCACCATAAGTATTCCGCGCATTCACTTTTGCTCCCGCTTTCAGCAATGTTTGCACAACTTCTATGCTTCCTTGTTCGGCTGCCGATGCGAGCGGAGCAATCTTGTAGGAATTGGCCCGGTTTACATCTGCTCCTGCTGCAATGAGCATCTCCAGTATTTCAATATTTTTGGTGTCAGCTGCGCGCAGAATCATGGATTGCTCATATTCCCCGACTTCATTCACATCCGCGCCGGCGTCGATCAGCACCTTCACAACTTCAGCATGTTTGAAATCGATTGCGGCCCAGATCGCCTGCCTGCCATGCACGACCGGCTTCATGCCGGCCGCTAAAAAGAGTTGAACGGCGCCGGCATCTCCATTTTGAACTTTTCGCGTGAAAGTGTCATCATCAAAATCCAATCCCGCGTTTTTCAAGCCGATCTTTGCCTGCTCTTCCGCGGGCATATTCGTATCCACGGAACGGCCAGGCGTAATAGCAGGTTTGTAAACGGGCGCTGAGAAGGTCGCATCGTAGCCAAAGGAAAAATCCGGATCCTTCATTACAAGTTTTCCGGAAACCGTTTTTTCATCCATTTTTTTTGCCGTAAACGGCCCCGGCTCCTTTACCGAAAGTTCAGCGGGCAACCGGTCATCGAAGAAAAACACTTCGGCAGCCGCTTTTTTGATGGGATCGATCACCACTTCGACCGCCCTCACTTTGCCTTCCTGGCTGAGATTCACGAGAGCTTTATAGTCTCCAAGCGCTTCCATCGGAACGGGACGATCCGCAAGAATCACGCTCAGCTTTTTCGTTTTCTGCACCGCGTAGGAATAAACCAGATCAACTTTTTTTCCACTTACCTGCAACGCTCCTTTAGCGGTACCTTCGAAATCTTCCGCTGCAAATGCGAAACTCAATGGAGGATTATGAATCGTTCCTGGATTTAGTCTGTAAAGAGAAGAAGCTTGAGTACTTTGAATCACAGCTTCGGAATCGGAATGGCGATCGCCTGCATGTGATTCAAAATGCTATTGGTGAATTTGACCATGCGGGTGATCTAATCCGGATCAAAGGTTATATCTTTGACATCACGCAGCATAAAAATCTTGAAGAGCAGCTCAGGCAAGCTCAAAAGATCAAGGCAATAGGCCAGTTGGCAGGTGGTGTTGCGCACGACTTTAACAATATTCTCATGGCCATTACAGGATATTGTGAATTGCTCTTGCTAAAGCTGAATGTAGAGGATCCATTACGCGCGGATCTAATTCAAATTCAAAGAGCTGCAAATCATGGAGCGTCGTTGACACGACAACTGCTTGCGTTCAGCCGCAAGCAAGTACTGACGCCTAAAGTTGTGGATCTAAATCAATGCCTTCGCGATATGGAAGGCATTTTACGGCGGCTGATTGGAGAAGATGTGGAGCTAAACATCCTGCCGGCCAAAAAGCTGGGCCTGGTAAAAGTGGATCCGGGACAGTTTGAACAGCTTATCTTCAATCTCGCTGTTAACTCACGTGAGGCGATGCAGGAAGGAGGCAGACTGACCATTGAAACTTCGAACATCTTTCTGGATGAAGAGTATGCTCATCGAAATATTGGGGTGCGTCCCGGCGCATATACCCTGGTATCCGTCAAGGATACTGGCTGTGGAATGGATGAAGCTACATCCGCCCGCGTTTTTGAGCCCTTTTTTACGACAAAAGAGAAGGGAACAGGGCTTGGTCTTGCTACAGTTTATGGAATTGTCGAACAGAGTGGCGGCCGCATTTCCGTTCACAGTAAAAAAGGGAAGGGAACCAATTTTGAAATCTATCTTCCCATCATTGAGCAACCGGTTGAACCTATCGTTTTTCAACAAACTGGCTCCGGTTCGCCTTGTACCGGCACGGTGTTGCTTGTTGATGACAACGAATCGGTGAGATCCGCAATCGGGATGTTCCTGAAGATACGCGGCTTTGTTGTTCATGAAGGCCGCTCTCCTCATGAAGCTCTTGCAATTTTTCAAAGTCAAAATGGATCCATCGATTTAATGATTACGGACATGGTCATGCCTGAAATGAGTGGCAAACAGCTCGCACAACGTCTCGTTTCACAGAAACCGAACTTAAGAATTATTTACATCTCCGGTTATTCGGAGGAGAGTGTTCTTCAGCAGTCCCCTACGCTGCCCTTCACCGCTTTTCTGATGAAACCGGTTTCTATGGAAACTCTTGTTGAGAGAATCCAACACTTACTGAAGGCGGAGTGAGTGCGCGGAGATCTCGGCGAAAGCAAATGGAGCTCGATTTGCACTGGCCTATTGTTTTATGGTTTCGAACTGGCCGATCAATTGCACCGCCTGTTCGTAGATTCCGTCTCCTGTTCTGGCAACTTGCAACGTGGCGCGCGCAAATTTTACGGCCTCTGCGTAGACTTTGCGGTCAGCCAGAGCGAGCGCCATATTCAAGAGCGGTTCCTTCCGGCCAGGCGCGAGTTCCAGAGCGCGCAGAAAATATTTTTGAGCTTCTGCGGAATTCCGTTCCCCCACGAGTAACAGCAATCCGATTCCGTTGAATGGTTTATAACTCTTGCCGTCCTTTTCAATCGCCTTTCTGTAATGCTCCTTCGCTTTCTCGTATAACTTTGCTGTGAAATACAGCTCACCGAGATTGTAGTGAGCTTCCCAGCTGTCCGCGTTCTTCTGCAGCGATTTCAGAAAAGCCTGATCCGCTTTTTCAAACTGACCGATCGCAAGCGCGCAGTTGCCTACTCTAAGCCAATCGGAATCATTGCCGCGCCTGATCGCAATCAGGACCGCCTGCCTGTAAGCGCTATGAAAATCTCCTTGAAACGCGTATGCTCCGGCCAGCTCTTCACGCAGAGGGGTCGCCGCTGGATTGTGCTTCAATCCGTTTTCGTACAGCCGAATAGCCAGATCCATCTTCCCTGCAAGCTGATACAAACGGCCAAGCGAAAGATAACCTCGGAGAAAGAGCGGATTGATGCGAATTGCCTCAATCATCTCTTTGATTCCGGCTGCAACCCTTTTTGTTTTGACCAGCACAACGCTCAGCTCCGCATGGGCCTGATAACTTTTGCTGTTCAACTGGATTGCTTTTCGTGCTGCGTCCTCTGCTGCTTTCCAATTGCCGAGCTTTCGGTGACACTTTGAGAGATTTACGTAAGTCATTTCCAGATTCGGATCCGCATCGCCGGCTTTTTCCAGATAAAGGACCGCTTCTTTCCAGGCCTTCGATTGCATGCAAGTGACGCCTTTCAATGCAAGCGCTTCTGCATTCTGCGGCGCCAGCTTCAATGCTTCCTCCACCAGACGCGCTCCTTCTTTCCTTTCTTCTTTCAACATCCGAATGCGTGCCAGTCCGATGCGAGCATCCACCGATTGAGGATCCTTTTTCAACGCTTTTTCAAAAGCGTTTCCGGCAGCCATAAATTGAAGGTTGTTTAGTTCTTGTTTGCCTTGTTCAATCATTTGTGTTGCGGTATTCATAAAATTTTCTCCTTTAGATCCAGTCATCCAACCAATCGCCCACGTCACCGGCCGCGTCGCCGATTGTATCGCCAACATCTTCAGCGGCCCCACCAATTTCATCGATCGCATCACCAATGACGTCGCCGGCATCATTCGCGGCATCACCAATTTCATTGCCGATATCTTCAGCTGTGTCTCCGGCCCATTTCGCCGCATCTCCGGCAAACTCAATGGCATCGCCTGCGGTATTTTCAATCCAATCAGCCTCTTCTTCCAGACCGATTTCACGCATTCCCTCCAGCCCGGTGTCGATAATCTCGCTGAAATCGACCTTAAGCCCGAGATCCCATTCAGCGCCTATTCCTAAGGCAAGACCGAGTCCCAGATCCACTTTTACCGTTCCATTTTTGTATTCCGCACCGAATCCAGCTTTCGCGCCAACGCCGGTCCAACCTTTGATATTACCGGTCACACCACCCATATCTGCGACCCCAATCTCGCCGCCCATCTCTGCGTGTGCTCCGTCAAATGCACCAGCTCCAATCTTGACTTTATTTTCACCACCGAGAGTCACGCCAATTTCCGCGTTTCCGGTCGCTCCAACATAGGCATCAAAGTTCACTTTTCCGTTGAGATTGACTTCTTCATCTCCGATTTTTGCGTCGGGAGTCCTGTAGCCTGCTTCATAATGAGCGCCCACAATCTCAAGACTTCCTTTTGCGCCCAACGATGCGCTGACAGTCTTGTTATCAAGATCGACACCTGCATTGGCATACACCTGTCCACTGACTCCAAGAACCTGAGTGGAACCTTTTGCGTAAGCTGATCCCCAATCTCCTTCAGCTTTTTCATCGATCTTGCCGAATTCAAAAAGATTCCAGGATCCTTCCAAACCGGCCACAGTTGTTCCGCCACCTTTCCCTAGAGAGCCGAGATTATCCGGCATTTGTTCGTTACCCCACGTTGCTGTTTCAGCCGAGGTGCTCCGATCCGGAGCGGGTCCGAAATCTTTAGTCGTCTTCTGTTCGTATGTGTCCACAATCTTCTTCTCAGTAAACTCCTCCAGCTTCTGTCCCAGCCCTGCTTCCGGTGGTTCGGGTGATGCAGGTGGTGCCGGCTGTTCAGTTTGCTCCACATAATCAAACATTGAAGAAGCGTCCACCACGGCTTCCGGAGTAAAAACCGGCTGACTGACGGCTTCAGATCCCTGCTGCATAAGATTGGAATAGTTGACTACAGCGGAATCTGCGCTCTCGAAACCATCAGACGTTCCTGCGATACCGAGTCCTGCCGGCGGTGCCGGGGGTTGCTGCGGTTCAGGTTCTGGCTCCGGCGAAACGATGATCGGAATATTGTTTGTTAACCTTGTGATCATTTTTGAACCTCCATGCTCACTAACGCACGGTTTTCTGAAAAATCCCTTCATTGTTTGAAGGGTTTTTTGCGAAAAGCGTGCGTTATTGAGTGTATGGCTGCTGAAATCTCCCGTTCACAAACTGCCGGATTGATTCCTGCAAATATGCAGGCAGTCAATCAAGGCATTGTACAGGCCGCTCTTTCGCAGGCGCCCGAGTTCATTGAGCAGGCGATCCGCTCATTCAACTGGATTTCAGTGAATGAGAGCCAGACGGAACTTCCCCGCTTAGCGTCTGCGATCCCCCAGGCCGGCTTTGTTTGTACGCCGGTCGACTATCTTGCTTTGACTGCAGGAAGTGGAGCGCCGGCCGGTGAAATCGTTTCAATCGATCAACTCCTTGCCGCTTTCCGCAACCACACGTTCCGTTTTGAACAGGGAGTGACTTCCTTTTTACAAAGCGGAATTCAGGAAGCACTCGCCGGATTGAAGCCAAAACTCGGACCTAAGTTCGCCAGGCCTGAAATTCTCGAACCGCTGAACGACATGCTTTCGTCCGATCAAGTCAAAAATCTGAATACCTCGCGGTTTCAGCCGTCCATGGAAGCGGTGAATGAAATGTTTGCAGCTTTGAAGAAAGTGCAATCGGCTAACAGCGATTTACAGAGGAACATGCTGCGCATGATTCGAGCGTGAGGGTATATGGCAGGTATCGACAAACAAAAACTGGAACGTTACCGCAAAGGGAAGCTGAAGTTTATGCAGATCTTCGGACTCAGCGGCGCACAGATGGCGTCCGTTCTGGAATGCGGTCACAACTTCTTTTCGGAAGGACGACTGGAAGAAGCCAGAAAAATCTTTGAAGGCCTGGCGGTTCTGGATCCGAATCATCCTTATATACACACCATGCTTGGTGCTGTCTATCAAAGAATGGAACAGTATGATACGGCATTGATCAGATACACCCTCGCCTTGAAGCTTTATCCACACGATATCTACGCGCTCACGAACAGGGCGGAGATTTACCTGATGCTGGGAAAATTCCCAGAAGCTGCTGCTGATTTGAAGCAGGTCCTGGAGCTGGATTCGCAAAAAAAGAATCCAGCAGCCAGTCGCGCACGAATGCTCTCGGTCATGGCTGCTGAGTCTTTGCATAAAGTCAGACAACAACGGTCGACCTCAAACTGAAATATTCTCGATGATGGCCGTGCAACCATCATGGAATCAACTGAAAGCCGCGCGAGACTGGCTGATTGCCGCAAGAGTATCGGTTACTTCTTGGCGGCTGATTTCCTTGCGCTCAAACCCGATCTCTCGCTCCGCCTCCTGGGCCAGATCGCTGAGTGCGAGCAAGCCAATCAGTTTTCGGTCATCATTCAAAACCGGAAGCCGGCGAACCTGATGGGAGGACATTTTTTCCTCCGCCGCCTGTATGGGATCATCGGGCATGCAGGAGTACACACTTTGAGACATCGCAGAAGAAACAGGAATACTACGCAGTGCAAGGCCCTGACTGTAGGCTGCCATGCAGATATCCCGATCAGTGATCATTCCCACTACTTGACCTCCTTTGTCTACTACCGGTAGACACCCTAAATCGTGGTTCCACATCTTGCTTGCAGCCCTTTCAAGATTATCTTCCACGCTACATGAGTGAACTGTCTGAGTCATAAGCTTTGAAACGTACATAAACAACCTCCAGGGAAAATTTACCCTTTCCCTAAAAAGTAATAATCGAGGAGGTGTATTGCCAACGGTCGGAGTCCGTGCCTGCGGACGTGCACCATTTGCAGATCAAAGCCTCTAACTAAAGATAGAGTCCGTCGAAGGGCCAACAACGTATCCTCTTTTGTGAAAATGAAAGAGAAGGAGGAACGATTGGGCCATGATTCATGCAATTGAGTTTGCTTGTGATTTATCTGTGGTTGCCTGGAGATCTTATCAGTCAGGAAACGTGCCGGCTGCGAAAGCTCTTTACCGGCGGGCTTTGCGACTTTTTCATCGCTCCAAAGGCAAAACCGTTCCTGAAATTGTATCGGTTCTCAACAAGCTCGGACTGATTCTCGAAAATTACCGCGAATACAAAGATGCCGCACAATGCTTCCAACGCGCATGCGAGCTGATGGAGCCGCACCGTGGTGACAAACGCCTGGAACGTTTAAAGGTGCGATCCCTGTATCATTTCGGAAGAATCCGGCTCATACAGGGAAACCGCGATGAAGCAGAAACCTTAATCAGAAAAGCAGTGGGTCTGGCCGAAGAACTTCTTGGGCGGCGCGATCTGGAATACGCATATGCAATCAATCAGCTTGCCATATTGTTCAGGCATAATCAGAATTTTGCGGAAGCAAGACCGCTCTACTATCGCGCCCTGCGAATTCTAGAGGCAAGGCTGGGATCAGAACATCCGCGTGTTGCATGCATTTATCGCAACCTCAGCGATCTGGAATACGCTGAAGGACGTTATAAAAAAGGGGAACCATTTGCGCGGCGGGCGATCTTAATCAGGATGAAAGCTCTTGGGCCGGACCATGCAGATCTGGCCGGCGACCTTACTGTGCTTGCCACTTTACTGAAGGCGCAAAAGAAGTTCCGTGAAGCGGAGAAATTGCTGAACCGCGCACTTGCCATTACTCAAGATAAATACGGTCGGGATCATTACGAGACCTCCATCAATTTTGTGAATCTCGCAACTTTTCACGCACTGCAAAACAGCCCTCAGCAGGCCGAATGGTTCTACTGGCATGCCCTTGCGATCAAAGAAAAATGTTTGGGCGCCGGACATATAGACAGCGCATTCACAATGGTTCAGTTGGGAGATTTCTACGAAACTCAAGGCCGCTACGAAGGAGCTCACACGCTTTATGATCGTGCTTTAACGATTTTCCAGCAAATCCTCGAACCGGACCATCCGCATATCCTCAGTTGCCGCAAAAAGCAGGAATGTCTCCCCGGTCAGGTGGAAGCCGCAGCAAGCTAAATCGCGAATTGCACCTGAGCGAAAAGATCTTAGATTGGGTATGGGAGGCTCGATCATGCCTGAAAAAGGAACCGTTAAAAAAGCACGAAAAGCGAAAAGAAAGGGCAAAGCTCCCACCACACAGGCCGGTGAATTCGTCCGTGAGGAGATCCATCACGTTCGCGAAGGAAAGCATGGAGCTCGATCAGCAAAGCAAGCAATCGCGATCGGTTTGTCGAATGCGAGAAGGGGCGGCGTTAGACTGAAACCGCAGAAAAAGGGCACAGTTTCCAAAAGCACGCGCGAGCAAGCAGAAAAAGATTATCGCGCAGGCAGCAGGAACGGAAGAAAAAAACCTTCCAGCAAGCGGTCCCGCTCATCGAGGCGCGCGCTTAAAAAAGAAGGACACAGAACAGTTTCAAAGAAAGCTCTATCCAGACAAGCAAAGCAAGCGGCCAGGCGTAGAAAGAAATAGAACGGCTGGTTTTTCTTTGCTTTCTTCGTTATCTTCTGTTAAAAAATCATTTATGAAATACAAGACAGGACTGATTGCGGAGAAGCATTACAAGGACCACTCAAAGGAAAAAAGCTGAAGCTGGTCGCTTATGAGGAGATCTCCTTTGATTTATGGAAAAAGGAACAACCCGGATACTGCTGTTTATTTGCGCCAATAAAAAGCAGGCTGGAAGCCCTGCGACCCGTAATGCGGGCAGGATGCCCGCGCTGCACTAAGCGGTTTGGCTTCGCAACGGATTTCTTTCTGCGAAAGAGTAAGCGGTGTAAGCGGAAATGATGTGGCAGATCCAACCCAGAGTTCCACCGGAACCGATCCACAGTCCCGGCGTAATAATCAGCCAGAAAATACCCCGTAGGATTTTTCCATTGTAGATCTGCCCCAGGCCCGGAATCAGGAAACTCAGCACAGCGGCAGCTCCAGGATTTCTCATTGTCATCTACCTCCTGTAGAACACTTATCCATAAAATAACGTTTTTTACTGAGAAATGTTTCGTGGCAAGCATAGTTCGCGCAAAAGCATATATTTTGAGAATTAAGGAGTGACAAAAATGGGAAGAGCTGTTGGTTGTCTTGCGATTGTCGCCATCGTGGCAGTCATCGCTGTTTTTTGGGGCGTGAGCCAATACAATGGTCTCGTGAAGAGTCAGGAGGCGGTGAGCGCGGCATGGTCACAGGTGGAAAACGTATACCAGCGCAGAATGGACCTGATTCCTAATCTGGTTGCAACGGTAAAGGGAGTGGCAAACTTTGAAAAGGAAACTTACATCGCCGTGGCAGAAGCTCGTTCAAAAGCAGGTCAGATAACGATTTCGAAAGACATTCTCAATGACCAGGAAACCTTCAGGAAGTTTGAGCAGAGTCAGTCGCAATTAAGCTCCGCGTTGTCGCGACTCCTTGCTGTTGCTGAAAATTATCCTCAGTTGAAAGCAAATCAAAATTTTCTGGAGCTGCAAAGCCAATTGGAAGGCACGGAAAACCGGATTGCCGTGGAACGCCGCAGGTTCAATGAAGTTGCACAGGCCTATAACACAAAGATTCGCACTTTTCCAACATCCTTCATCGCAAAGATGTTTGGATTTCAACAACGACCTTATTTCCAGGCGGCACCTGAAGCTCAAACAGCTCCGAAAGTAGAGTTCTAAAAGGGGTAGCGTTTTGTTTCGGTTCCTGCTGATTGCAACACTGCTTTGTTTTCCAGTCTGGAGCTTTTCGCTGGAGTATCCGCCGCCGCCAAAGCAGCCCGTCAATGATTACGCCGGCATCCTCAGCTCGCAGGAAAAAGAGGAGCTCGAATCGATGCTGCGCCGGCATGAGGAAGAAACATCCAATCAAATTGTTCTTGCGATTTTTCCTTCACTCGAGCAGGAAAGTCTGGAAGATTATGTAAATCGTTTATTCGAGCGATGGAAAATCGGACAACAAGTAGACAACAATGGTGTGTTGCTGGCAATTTTTTTGCGGGAAAGAAAAATCCGAATCGAGGTTGGTTATGGCCTGGAAGGGAAACTCACGGATGCTCTTTCTTCGCGAATTATTCGGAACGAAATCGCGCCGGAATTTCGCGCAGGCCGATATGCTTCCGGAATCCGCGCGGGATTGGTCGCGATCCAGAAGGCGATTGCCGGTCAATACAAACCGGTCGTACGGCGGGACGAACCCGGAAGTCAGCTGCTTTCACCAGGCACCATCTTCATTTTGACTTTGATTTTTTTCTACGTCATCTACCGAATTAGAAATCAGGCTCTGTATTTGCCGCATGATACTTACGGACGCCGCAGACGAAGAAGTGATGACGACTGGTTCATTTTTCCCGGAGGCGGTTGGGGCTCCGGCGGCGGAGGCGGTGGTGGTGGTGGTGGATTCAGCGGCGGAGGCGGTTCGTCCGGCGGTGGCGGCGCAAGCGGGAGCTGGTGATGAAGAGAAAAGAAGTACCCCGATTATTCTTCAATGAAGAAGAAAAAAAAAGAATTATCAGCGCGGTGGAAGATGCAGAAAAGAAAACTGCTGCAGAAATCGTGGTTCGCCTGGAGAAAAATTGTCCCGGTGATCCGGTCGAAAGGTGCCGCGAATTGTTGCAAAGTCTGCGCATCACTTCCACACGGGGCAGGACCGGAGTAATCATCCTTATTTCATTTCAAGACCACAAAGCGGCGGTGTTCGGAGATCAAGCCATCGATCAGGTGATCGGTCAGGAAGGTTGGCGCAACATCTGTGATCAGCTTGTAAAAGGATTTAAAGAGGGAAAACCTTGTGACGCGCTTTGCGAAGCCATTCAATCGCTTGCGGAAAAGTTGAGCGCCAATTTTCCATACACTCCGGAAGATATAAACGAGCTTCCCAATGAGCCCTCTTTTTAATCGTGGATCGTGATCGTAATCTTGATCGCAATCGTAATCATGAATCATAATCGAAATACGAATTCAGATTCAGATTACGATTATGATCAAGATCAAGATCCACGATTAGAACACTGACGTCTGCGGTAAATCACAACGTCTTCCACAACATCGATCCTTTCGAAATTCTCGGCGATGTAATTTTGCAATCGCGGAAATTCTTCCATTGGAAAACGGTTCCATCTGTAGATTGCGGCCGGCGCGGTATCGAGCACATACGTAGCCCGTTTTTCCTGGAGATCGGACAAAAGCCAATCCCAATGCAACGGAACGCCCGCTGAAGAAGGACGACCGAGACTTCCCAGATTGCCGGAAACATATCCCGTTAAACGCGCCTGCCCCATCACAACGAAGCGGGAAGCCGGGTCCAAACCTGCATAGTAATAAAAAGCAGGAGCGTAGCCCCACACAAAGAGAGTCGCGCCCGGATAGCACGGATCTGCTTTTAAACGCTCCGCAACTTTGTGATAAATCGGATCTCTTTCCCTGTAAACGTTGTTGTTTCCATAATAAAGATAGACATTAACCGCAGTGCAGATCAAACACAGCGCGACTGAATACGCAACAACGGCTCGTCTTCGAACGGACTCAACAATTCCGGGCGCTGCGGCAATGATGAGCGGAAAATACAGTTGAATGAAGTAGTGCGGATAAAAACGGAAGCCAACGAATAACGGTGGAATCGAAATGAGGACGAGTCCTGTCGTCAACGCGCGCCGGTAATCATCAAACAGTTTTCGTGACCGGAGCCAGAACCACCACAAAGGTAAAGTCACAAGCAAAAAAGGAAGCAAGTAGGATGCCGCCCGGCCGGTTCCTTCCCACCAGGAAATCGGATTCGCAGAGTAAAGTAAATTGTTCCAGAATAGCCAATAGAAAAGCGACTCTGTCCCGCCTGCATGATAAAAAATCAAAACTGTAATTACTGCTGGCAACAGAAATCCCGCCAAGAGATAAACTAGGGAGCGCAGGCTTCCAGCCTGCATTACGGGCCGCGGACTTCCAGTCCGCAAGGCTGCGGTCCCTACCGCCAGAATGCCAAGCGCGATTTGATACTTAAAAAGAAAACCGATTCCAAATAGCATTCCGGCCAGAAACATGCGCCCTTCGCTGTGGCTCATTTCTGCTTTGCGAACGACAACCACCGCCCAGGCCCCTGGAAGCACCATTAGAATCTCAGCATTCGTTGATTGCATGTCGTGTGCTAGAAAAGAAGCGCCGTAAAGCAGGTAGAGCAGTGCCGCAGAAATTCCTGTTCCTTCGTGATCAAAGAAAGCCGAAACGGCAAACGCTGTTAGGGGAACCACCAGCAACGCCGTCATCCAATGAACTGCAAGCAATCCCTTTCCGAAAAGAAGTTGCGCGAACGCATAGTAGACATACAACAGTGGCGGCTTGTTGTTGATGAAATCTTCATAAAGCAAACCGCCATTCATCCAGGTCCAGGATCCGACTGCGTGCGCAGCCTCATCCATGTCAAGAATTTCAACGGGAATGAATGGCCCTCGCGTCAGCAAACTGAATGCTACGTAGAGAAGAAAAAGAAGGAATCCGCGGGCGAGACGCCCGCGGTACATTGTTTCTGCTCGCAACACATCGAGATTGTATAATACTCAGCGCCATGGACACGGGCGCAAAGCTCTCCCTTGTGATACCGGCGTACAACGAAGAAGAGAACCTTCCGGTACTGCTGAAGGAAATCTCTGACGCGTTTCCTGTGCGTCCCAAAAGCTGGGAAGTGATTCTGATCAATGATGGGAGCACCGACCGGACAGAGCACGTAATGCTGGAACTGAAAAAACAGTATCCATTTGTGCGAGTGATTTCATTGGATCGCAATTATGGATTGAGCACTGCATTGGATGCAGGGTTTCGCAAAGCCACAGGAGAAGTCGTGGTGAGTCTGGATGCAGATTTACAAAATGATCCTGCTGATATTCCGAAGCTACTGGAAAAAATTCCTGAATACGACGTGGTGATTGGGATCCGGGTCCGGCGTAAGGACAAATTCCTGAAAAGGATCAGCTCACGGATTGCGAACGGGATTCGCGATTTCACGTTGAAAGAAAAATGGCAGGATACGGGATGCACCCTGAAGGCATACAAACGCCCGTATATAGAAAACCTCAAGCTTTTTCACGGGTTGCACAGATTTCTACCGACGCTTCTGCTAATGCAAAATGCCCGGATTCTGGAAATGCCCGTGAATCACAGGCAAAGAATTTACGGAAAATCGAAATACCACCTGCGGAACCGGCTCATTGGTCCATTTCGTGATTTGCTCGCCGTGCGCTGGATGAAACAGCGCCACTTCAGTTACCGGATGGAAGAAATGGAATAACCGCCTTGGCGTCTTGGCGGTTCATTTCCGGCAACTACGATTGTTTTTTCCGCAACGTGAGTTGCTCTTTCATTATGCTCTCTCGTCTAATCAAAAACTCCTTAGGGATGGCACAAAGATTGCCGGGGGAGAGAGATTCGGGAGGAACAAGAAATGATCAAAGCAAAAATTACAAATCTGCTGATGATTCTCATTCTGCAGTTTGCAGCGGATGCGCTGGCAGGTCAGACCTCGCTTGTTGGCGGCTCAGGCGGCCAACAGACAGTCATAATGGATTGCGGGTCGAACGCATTCATGGTTGGTGTTTCCGCAACAGGAGGAAAAGATGGCACATTCGGATTCAATCTGGTCCGAAGAATCAAGTTTACATGCCAGACTTTTAACGGAACGACACCTGGAGCTTCTACTACACAGACTGTGGAAGCTGTTGCCGCAAAAGCTGCAACTGTCAGCGTAAGTTCCGATAGCCGAAGCTGCCCTTCCGGCGCAGTTATTGAGGATTTGGATTTATATGCCGGAAACTTCATCGATCGTCTGGCTGGATTCGGTTGCCTCACGTCAAGCGCGACGCATCCCAATGTCTCAATGAACATCGGAGGCGACGGTGGAACACGATCCGGCTTAACATGTCCTGCTACCGAAGGATTGTTTAAAGTTGAGGCAAGAGTGGGTGATGCAATCGACAGTCTTAGAGGATTTTGCCGGTCATTTGGATCACTCGCGAACGAAAGTATTCCAACTCAAATTCTGGCGACAGTGAGCCCGAAACCTTCATTCGCAGCCCCTGTAAAAATTCTTCCCGGTGCCAGTAAAAATTTCCAATTTACTATTTCCAGTGCTGCATCGACACCACAGGCGAGTGTCGGGATCACAGGGGAAACAGATTTGTTGGGCGGCGCCAAGCTGAATCCACCCGCACTCAAACTTGAGCTCATCAATCCTTCAGGTTCGGTCGTTGTTTCCAAGATTTTTAGCGATGTTAAGTCCGGAATCATCCAGTCTGTCAAGTTTGGTTTCAACGTCAACGGAAACTGGAAATTGCGAGTGACAAACCTGAAAAAGGATATCGGAGCAGTCGATATTATGACATTCAGTGCTTTCATACTATGAAGGACAGTTAAATACGGAAATCGAGGCCGACCAGGTCGAGTGCCTGCAGGACCGTTCTTCGTACGTGCTTTTCCTTCAAAGGTGAGTGGAAATAACGGTTCAGCCCTGCAAGCATATACTTCGCGCATGTTTCACTGGCAAAATTCACTTCTGTTCGGACAGCGAGAAACGTTTTCACATAATGCGCGGCATAAATGGGAGTGCTTTTCCCATGATCCAGAATCTGTTCGATGCATTGCCGGAAAAACTCTTCGCGATCCTGCACCATCCAATCTTCTTCCGCGATATTTGGATCCAGATACTTGTGATTCCGTCCGCTGAAACAGGCCATTTGCAACAGACCCTGTTTCCATAATCGCGGAAACTTTGTGCACTGGAGTCGAACTGCGTTCGCAAAAGTTAGACCGTGAGTAAAATCAAGCCATCCGATATTAGTTGAAACGTTATTCTCGTAATTGAACTGAAAAGACATGTCAAAATGCAAAAGGTTCTTTGCATTTGTTTGCAGCAAGGCATCGTACATCTTTTCGGGCGAAGAGTGGCTGGATTTTTCGACAACCCAGCTCAGACAATAATCGACGGATTTACCGAAGAGGTCATCGTAGGGGCGACCCTTGTGGTCGCCCGCAAGGGCAGGCACAAGGCCTGCCCCTACCATCTGGGAAAGCTTACGGAATTCCGGAATTAGATCTTCGCGCGTGGCAGAACAAATGGATCGCACAAGTGAAGGAAGGAGAAATCGTTCCATGTCGACTCCGAGCGAATCGATCAGCCTCGAAATCTTGCTGACGTAAATCAGTGAATGGCCAAAATCCTGATAATGCATCAGAGCGGCGTCAGTAAAGAACTCTTCCAGCTCGCTGAAATGCAGCCCGGCAGCCAGCGCGCCATTCACCATTGCAATTGCGGCATCTTCATCTTCTCTTTCAATTGCCTGCAAGAAAGCTTCCTCTGTGAAGTCCATCCGGTTCGTTGTGTAAGGAAATTCCGGCTGACGGAGAGATGTTTCAGCAAGATAGTCCAGGGATTCACTCAAACAGATGAGCCGTTTATCGATTTCCGTGAATTCGCGATAAAAAACCAACCAGTCCGCAGTAACCGCATAAGCATGGTCCATTCCGTATTCCAACTTTTGCCAGGACCATTCCATCCCTTTTCGCACCGCATGGAGCGGATCCAGCTTATGAAAATGCATGCGCACGAGCTCACGCACCATCCGGTCATAGCTTTGATTCTCGAATGCTTTTTTCAGCTGTCGTATCGAACGGTCCAGGAGTACCTCTTCCGGTATTTCAGGAACATGGATCCAAACTTTGCCGGACTCCTGTCTGGTTTCGTAAACATTGACATTGTCTTCGCCGGAGATGTTCTCACCATTGTTCAGCGAAAATTTCCAGTTATGCCAGTTGCACGTTAATACACAATCCTGAACATTGACCGTTCCTTCGCTGAGCGGGTAACCTTCATGCGGACAGCGGTTATCCAGCGCGAATACGCGACCATTCAACTTCATCAGCGCAAATTGTCTTGCGCCATTGCGAAACACAACTCGCCCTTTCCTTTCCAGCTCTTCAGCAGGTACCGTTTGAATCCACATTGTCGGCCTCCGGCGCAGGCGGGACGCCCACGCTACATGGATTACAATACATCGGTCTGGACAATGTGATAGCATCTTTGCTAATTTATTGGCAAAGAGGTGATCCATTGAAACCGGTGAGTCAGCATCTGGCGAATAGCCTGACGGAGCTTCGTGGAAAGAGAAGAATCACGCAAGGACAGCTTGCAAAACTGGCTGGAGTGCCTCGTTCGACCATCGCGCATATGGAATCGGGAGAGGGGAATCCAACCCTCTCGAATCTCGCCCGGATCGCTGCCGCCTTGCAAGTCAGTTTGGAAGAATTGTTAACTCCGCCGCGCGCCATTTGCACGCTGATCAAGAGCCGCGATCTCAGCCGGGTCAAACGAGGACACGGCAGCACTTTGTTAATCCGGTTGCTGCCCGATCCGATCCCCGGCATGCTCATTGATAGAATGGAAATCGAAACCGGCGGACGCATGGGTGGAGTTCCTCATGTAACCGGCACCAAAGAATATTTCACATGCATCGAAGGAGAGGTTACGATTTACGTGGCAGGAAAGCGCTACTGCGTTCAGGAAGGAGACGTTCTCGCTTTTCCCGGCGATCAAGCGCATTCGTATACGAATACAGGAAACAAAAAAGCAATCTGCTTGAGCGTGGTAGCACTCGCTCCGGCGGGGGGTTTAATGGAGGAAGCATGAAAGAGAAAGGAAGTTGCCCGCACGTTGGTGATATCAAAAATGTCCAACCATTGGGCAATCAATGTGAATCCTGTGATTCACGGACTAATTTGAGAGTTTGCATGACCTGCGGCCATGTTGGATGCTGTGAATCACAACAAGGGCACAACACCAAACACGCAATGGCCGCGAATCATCCGATCATTCGGTCCCTACCACTATCAGACTCGTCTTTTACCTGGTGTTATGTGTGCGAAGATTACGTCTGACCCATGACAATCACTTCTGAAAAACTATGGATCGCTTTCGGTTTAGCGGGTCAGATTATTTTCGGAATGCGGTTCGTGATTCAATGGATCGCATCGGAACGCCGCAAAGAAAGCTACATCCCGATGTTTTTCTGGTACCTCTCGCTCGCAGGCGCATCCATCCTGCTGACATATGCCATCCATCGCAGAGATCCCGTGTTCATCCTCGGTCAGACCACGGGATTTATCGTGTATGTTCGCAACATCATGTTGATCTACAAGAAAAGATGGTCGAAAAAAGATAACGGACCGTAAGGCTGAGGTTGTTGAATAATTCGGTCCGCAGCGCGAATTGTGCGGTTTGTAACGCCCGCGAGACTGTCCAAAAAGTCAGTTGGAGCGCGGACTTCCAGTCCGCAAAAACATGGTAGCTCGACGAGTTCATTGCGGGCAGGGATGCCCGCGCTCCCACTAACTCGCCGCAATTCTTGACTTTTTGGGACAGTCTCGCGGGCGCTACAAATCGCGAACAGACTCTTTCGAATTATTCAACAACCTCGGCTTCCAGCCTGCCTTTACTCATAAATCTTTCAGAGCCATCCTGCGTTCAGTCTATGTAGAGGTGGTTCATGAAAAAGTTATGGATCCTTGTCATTCCGATTCTTTTGCTGGTCGCAGGATTCGCATTTAAGAGTTCTTCGAAAAGGCATTCCGTCACAACGTCACAAATAGAATTCGCAAAGCCGGCTTCTCCGGAAGAGGAGAAACAACTGGTCGCACTTGGATATGTTTCGGATGGAGGGCGCAAACCGGAAGTTACGCGTAAAGTTATTCAATCCGGCGAGGTGACGATTCAGGTAAAGCAATACGAACGTTTTTTTGAAGCTCTCCAAAAACGGATTGGGATGATGAACGGATACGTCTCCAACGTGCAAAGTCAAAGAAGTGGGGATGTTGTTTCTTCTGCCTCTCTTACGCTGCGTGTTCCACCTGAACAACTTCACACCGTGGTTTCCTGGTTGCGTGAACAGGGATTGGTGATCACCGAAAAAATTCAGACCGAGGATATTTCTGAGCAATATTACGACTTGAAAGCGCGTCTGGAAAATGCGCGCCGTTTTGAAACCCGTTTGCTGGAGATGTTGAAATCAGAAACCGGAAAGCTGCAGGACCTGATTCTTGTTGAAGAGAAAATCAATCAAATCCGCGAACAAATCGAACAGATGGAAGGAAAATTACGTTATTACGATGCGCTCACAAGCCTCGCAACACTATCCATTCAAGTCCAGGTAGAGTCGATTTACGTTCCGCCTCAAAAGCCTACATTCGTTCGTCGGGCTATCGATTCGGCACAAGAATCGATCAACGCGCTCTGGTCCGCCACGCAGGAAGGCGCGATTCTATTGATCGTGATTCTGCCGTGGATGATACCCGCGATTGGATTATTTTATATAGCGCGGTTTGCGTTCCGTAATATCAGAAGGAACCGGAAATCAGTCGAAGCTGCCTAATGAATTTCAACAGTAAGAGTGACTTTTCCCTGGATTTCCAATGTCCCGGGTTCTACAGGAGTTGCAACATCCATCTTTGCCTCCTGCATCGCAAATGTGCGCGCTTGAATCGGAACCACCGGCTCCCCTCCTTCCGTGACATGGAGGATCCGAACAATTTTCACTCCTAACGCGCCCGCAAGCGCATCCGCCTTGTTGCGCGCTTTCTTGGCGGCTTCTGTTAAGGCTTCTGACTGGACAGCACCCTCGTCCTTTAACAAAAACCGGAGTGCCTGAACATTGTTTGCACCCGCTTTGATTGCGGTATCGATCACCCGACCCACCTGGACCAAATCATCCGTTTGTACCTGTACTACGTTGTTTGCTATGTATCCGGTAATCTTGGGCTCGCCACCCTGAGGCGGATAAACGTAGTTCGGAGACAGGGAGTAGCCGATCGTTTTGATCTCCAGATTCTGACCAACCTGACTCCGGAGTTGTTGAATTACGCGATCCAGTTTCTGCGCATTTTGTGCGGCTGCGGTTTTCGCATCCGGCGATTGCGTGGTCACGCCAAGATCCACCTGCGCCCTATCCGGCTTCGTCTTCACGACCGCTTCCCCTTCCACTTGAATCATTGCCGTAGCCGGCTTTGCCGCTTCCTGCGCGCTCAACAGCAACGGCACCATTGCAAGAACAATCGCGAATATCCACATGTTCATTACCACCTCCGTTCCCTAGTAACACTAAGCAAAAGTGGGCGCGGTTTCCACAAACTGTCACAAGCCGATGCGGCGGAGGAGATCCTGAAATCTTGGATCGCTCCTCAAGGGATCAAAACGGGGATCTTTTCCAATATAAGTGATTTGATCCGAATGCTGCTGATAAGCTTTTTCAAGCCATTCCAAAGCGCAGTCATTATCCTTTAAACCAACGCAAATCCCTGCCAGATGAAAAGGTGGAACATAAGTGTTGATCGAAATTCTGAGAAGCTGGTCCAGCATCTGCTGCGCTTTTTCTGCTTCCCCTGCCAGTGCATAAGCCCAGGCAAGGTCCGCTTCGAAGCTCAAATTGTCAGGGGCCAGATCAACGGCTTTGGTGAGCACTTCCACGCTCTTTGCGGGACTCCCCTGCTGGCCGTAAATATAGCCTAGGATCTGGTATGTTAGCGGAAAGTTGGGATCCAGTTCTCTGACTTTTTCGAGTTCGCTAATGGCCTGCTCATACTCGCGAGCAAAATACAGTGTATAGCCGGCATTCGCGTTGATGATCAACGACATGGGATCCAGTTGTTGCGCCAATCGTATTTCCCGCATCGCTTCTTCGAAACGTCCCTGCAAAGTCAAACAAAGTCCGTACCACTGATGCGCAGTTGCATAGTTCGGATTCAAAGACGCCGCAGTTAAGTAACTCTTTTCGGCTTCGCGCCACTTCCACTCATAGGTTGAAAGAATAAAAGCCATCGAAGTGTGCGCTTCTGCAAGCGTCTTATCCAGAGAAAGTGCTTGCGCGGCTGCTTCTTTGGCTTTGGGAAAACCTTGATCGGGTGGCAGGAAACCCCAGTTGCAAAGCAGAATGAATGCATCGGCCAGGCCGGCGTAAGCCGCAGCATAGTTTGGATCCCGCGCGATCGCTTTCTGAAAACTCTGAATCGCCAGCTGAAAATTTTCGCGTGTCCTTTTGTTTAAATGAAAACGGCCTTCTAAAAAGAGCTGATAAGCAACGGTATCGGCAGTATATTGTTTTGAAATTTGTTCCCGAACTTCCCCTGTCAATTTCTGTGGAAGTTTTTCGGAAATATCCTTCGAAATCTGCGATTCCAATGTTTGAACATCAGAAAGATTCCTGGTGTAGAGCTCTCCCCAGATCTGGCTGCCATCCCCGGTTCGTACAAGGCTGACTGTCAGGCGGAGCTGATCCTCATGCCTTGAAAAGTTTCCCGTAATGACAGCATCCACACTGAGCTCCTTTCCTACTTTGCGTGGATCCACTTCGATTCCTTTGTAGCGAAATACGGTTCCGCGCGATAAAACTTTCAATTGCGGCACCTGGGAAAGCTTGTTGATGATTTCGTCCGTGATTCCGTCGCTGAGATATTCCAGATCAGGATCGGACCGTTCATTGACAAAGGGCAATACGGCAAGCGACTGGATATCGTGGTTCTTTTGTTGAAAGAAGAAGATGACTGCAAAAGCAAGGAACAGCAGCGCAATCATTCCGGCCCACCAGCTGCGTGACTTTGGAGCAGGACGAACCATAGAAGTGGTCGGTCGCTCACCGCCCCTTTCCGCTTTCAGATTCCTTAAATCCGCGAGCAGCTCTTGAATCGATTGATAGCGCGCCACAGGTTCTTTTTCCAAACACTTTAGAATGATGCGCTCAAATTCAAGGGGGATTGAAGAATTGGTTCGCGTAAAAAGTTCGGGCGGATCCTGCAAAAGCTTTTTTAAAGTCTCTGTGGAATTGTCACCGCGGAAAGGCAGGTGGCCGCTTACGGTTTCGTACAACAAAACACCGATGGAAAAAATATCGGAGCGCGGATCGATCTGTTTTCCAAGCGCTTGCTCAGGGCTCATGTATTGAACGGTTCCGATAATTACGCCGGTATCGGTGATGGGATCGGCAACCTGCTGGCGATGAGTCGTTTTGGCAATCCCAAAATCCAGAATCTTCACCTGGTCCTGAGGCGTGATCATGATGTTCTGTGGCTTCAGATCTCGGTGAATGATCCCCATTCTGTGTGCTTCCCCTATCGCTTCACAAATCTGAATCGCCCAATCCAGGATGCGAACGAAGGAAGGCTTTTCTGTCGAAATTCTTTCACCCAGCGTGAGTCCTTCCACATATTGCATTGCAATGAAGTGAATGCCCTCCGTTTCTCCGATCTCGTAGATGGCAGCAGCGCCCGGGTGTTCCAGCGAAGATGCGGCTTTTGCTTCTTTTTTGAAACGCGCCAGGCGCACCGGGTCAGAAACAAATTCTTCATGAAGGACTTTGATGGCAATCTTGCGATCCAGCAGAGGATCCTGTGCCAGAAACACTTCACCCATTCCCCCGGATCCCAGCTTTTTAACAATCGGATAACGTCCAATCTTGTCCATGTTGCTGTTAAGTGTAAAGGCGAAATAATAACCTGTCGCTTCAAATCCTTCCACTGAACTCAGAATGGCGGGAGTCACTACGGTCACCCCTAGCGTTCTTCGTTACACAAGAATCTGCCATTCTCCTACAAGGTGCTTGCCTGATTTAGACTGACTTTTCGCGTGTCAAGCCTCTTACTAATACAGATGTACTGGAGAGAGCAATGCCAAAAATCCTATCCGTTGCCATTTTGTTTGCGATGTTGATTGCCCTGTCACAGTTTGCGAGAACCACGACAGGCGGTTACCGCGTGGAGGAACAAAACGCTTCGGCAATTCAAGCTCAGAATCGTTTCTCTTTAAAAAAGTCCTATCAATTGGGAAATGGGGACCGAAGCCTGCTGGCGACAATCTACTCTTGCGGTCTGGGTGCAAAGAAAAAGGAAATTCTTTCCATCTGGTCCAGGGGGTCGGATGCCTATGAGCTCCAGTACATCAAGGCTGCCGCTAACGGTCAGAGTTTTATGGAACCCTTCTTTTTTTCGGTTGAAAACAGCAACTTCATAAGAATTTCAACGCGAAATCAGAACGCCGCCCACGTCGTTACAGACTCAGTTTTGTCCCTCAAACCGGATTCAACACTCGCTGAAATCGAATTGAAAGAGTTCAAAGAAATCATGAAGATGAATTTAAGGGACGTCCAAAAAAGTATGTAGTTCAAATCCTTCCCCTTCATTTTTCCGAACTAAGCAACCAGATTTTAGAGGACAACCCGCATGGCATGAGGATTGCTGTCTGTGTTATTTCGAATGAATTAGTAGAAAAAGCAAAGCAGGATCCCGAATTAGGAGGATCGTCATGCAATGGAGTCGTCTCTTCTTTTATCTTTTCCTCTTT
>JAKEFK010000149.1 GCA_022616075.1 bacterium | reverse complement strand
ACGCAGAGACGCAGAGATGATAAATTATTCTTCGTTTTTCTCTGCGCCTCTGCGTTAAAGAGCTATGAAATATTCGGCGATAGTGCTTGACCATGTGAAGAACCCGCGGAACGTGGGTGAGCTTGAAGATGCAAACGCGCGCGCCCGCGTGCGCAGTTCTGCCGATGGAGACCTGCTGCAACTGCACATGAGAATAGAAGGGGGTGTGGTTGCAGAAGCGCGATTCAAGGTTTATGGATGCGGAGCCGCAATTGCAACAGGATCGATGTTGACTGAACTAGTGCTTGGAAAAACGGTCGAGGAACTGCGCAAAATCTCCAATGAACAGATGTCCGAGTTGATGGGGGAACTGCCGCCCGAAAAAATCCACTGTTCGGTTTTGGCCGAGCAGGCTGTTGTCGCCGCGCTCGAAGACTGGCGGAAGATTTCATAAATATATCTTATCATTCTGATATGCTTAATTAATTGTACCTATGTATGACAAATGCATACCCTTAACATATGGAGGAAATCATGGATATTGGAATTAACGAGCAGGACCGGAAGCAGATTGCGGAGGGATTGTCGCGGCTACTGGCCGATACTTACACGCTGTACTTGAAGACGCACAACTTTCATTGGAATGTTACGGGGCCTATGTTTCAAACACTGCATTTGATGTTTGAGCAGGAATACAACGAGCTGGCGCTCGCAGTAGATTTGATTGCGGAACGGATACGCGCGCTGGGTATTCCCGCGCTGGGTTCGTATGCGGCTTTTTCCAAACTGACATCGATTCGTGAAGAGGAAGGCGTGCCAAGCGCCGAACGGATGATTCAACAGCTTCTGGACGGTCAGGAAACAGTGATTCGAACCGCACGATCGCTCTTCCCGCTCGTCGAGGAAGTGAATGATCAGCCGACAGCCGACCTGCTGACCCAAAGAATGCAGGTCCACGAGAAGACGGCCTGGATGTTGCGGAGTTTGCTCTCGTAGGGGCGCCCCTTATAGTCGCCCTCAAAGGGCAGGCACGAGGCCTGCCCCTACCATGAACTACACATAGGCATGTGCCGTATTAAACTATAGACATGCATTTTTTCTTTGGGCTGCTGATCTTCCTTTATTTTGTGCTCCGTTCTTCGACCCGCTGGGGACACAGAAGAATGCGGCGGCACGATCTGTACAATGGAGCGGTCAAGGCATTTGAGGATCTCGTCGCTCAGTATGGCGGAAATGCTTATCAGGCCGGATGGCGAAAACTAATTTATGTAACTCAGGACAGGTCGGTAGAACTTCAGGTCAATTCTGATACCCGGCGACTGGTCGTGCGTTTGCGGAAATCATTTCCCATACGGTTTACTTTTTACAGATTGCCCCGCTTGATCTACGCATTCCTGGACGCTTTTTTGGAACCGAAAACGAAAGTGGCCGGGACGCATTACCTGATGGGGACGCGAGATTCTCAGATGTTGAGCGGGTTACGCGAGCGAGTCGGTTTTGTTGCGCTCATGCAAAAACTGAATCAAGCGGGATTTTCCGGTCAAATCGGACAGTACGGAATGAAGTTATGGAAGACGATTTCTCCGGAGGATCTGAACGATGTAAGGATGATGAATTTCATCCGCCTTGCGCAGGATCTTGTTCACCTTTGCGATCCGGAGCTAATCAACATTCCTGTGCAGCCGCTCATTTCCGAGAAACGTTGCGCGTATTGCAAAGAGGACCTTTCTGAGATCGATGCCGTGCAATATTGCCAGTTTTGCGGAACTCCTCACCATAAAGAATGCTTCGAGCTGAACGGCCGATGCACCGTCTTTGGCTGCGAACGCCCGATGCCTCAATACCAAAGTAACGCGGGCGTCCCGCCCGCGACGCAGGCCTGAGGCCCGCGCTACTTTGATTAGTGGCGAAAATGCCTTATCCCGGTGAACACCATCGCGAGGTTGTGCTGATTTGCTGCATCGATTACTTCCTGATCACGGATCGATCCACCGGGCTGTATGATGCATGTTGCTCCGGCAGCCGCAACTTCATCTACACCGTCGCGAAAAGGAAAGAACGCATCTGATCCGACGGCCGCTCCTTTTAAGGAAGAGTGCGCTTTGATCCGCGCGATTTTTGCAGAATCAACCCGGCTCATTTGTCCGGCTCCTACAGCCACAGTTTCCATTGCAGTTGTGAAGACAATCGCGTTGGATTTCACATACTGAGCGACAATCCACGCAAATTCCAGCGCTTTCCATTCTTCCTGTGTGGGCTCCCTTTTCGTAACCACTTTGCAGGAAGCTTTATCAAACGGAATGTCATCCCGGTCCTGAATTAAAGCGCCGCCTGTAATTTTTTTCAGATCTATGCGATCTGAAATCTTCCATTCCTCCGGCAGTTTCAGAAGCCGCATCGAGCTCTTCGTGGAAAAAATCTTCAACGCTTCCGGTGTAAACTCCTGTGCCACGATTCCTTCGATGAATGCTTCCGTAATGACTCTTGCAGTTGCTTCATCGACCGTTCCACGGATTCCTACAACACCGCCAAACGCGGCAACGGGATCGGCAGCGCGCGCCTTGCGATAAGCTTCGGCAACGGAATCATCAATCGAAACTCCGCACGGATTATTGTGTTTGATGATCACCGCGCAGGTGCGATTCAACGCGCAACAGAGCTGAAAGGCTGCGTCAAAATCCAGCAGATTGTTGAACGACAGTTCCTTCCCTTGCAGCTTTTCGGCTCTTGTAAGGGCCGCTCCCGCAATTGTCACATCCTGATACAAAGCCGCTTCCTGATGGGGATTTTCACCGTAACGAAGCGATGAAATCTGTTTTAGATTTACCGGGAAATAAGCAGGAAAATCGCTTTTGGGAAGCAAACGGCTGAAATAGTTTGCGATGGTTGCATCGTAATAGGAGGTGAATTGATAAGCTTTTTGCGCCAGTTGAACGCGCGTTTCGAGTGATACCATACCGCCATTTTTCTGCATTTCTTCGGCAACGCGGGGATAATCCTCCGGTTCGATTACTACTGTGACAAACGCATGATTTTTTGCAGCAGCTCGAATCAAAGAGGGACCTCCTATGTCGATCCACTCCACTGCGTCCGCAAGACCAAGATTTTCCGCGACTGCTTTTTTTTCGAATGGATAGAGATTCACCACAACCAGATCGATCGGCTCCAGGTGATGCTCTTGCATTTGCTTGATGTGTTTCGGTTCATTTCGTATGGCGAGTATTCCTCCAAAGATTCCCGGATGAAGGGTTTTTACGCGACCATCCAGGATTTCGGGAAAACTTGTCACGGAGGAAAGGGAAGTGACGGGAATTCCGCCCTCTTCTAGAAACCGGGCCGTTCCGCCCGTAGAAATGATTTCGACATCCAGCGATTTCAGGATTTCCGCGAACGTGAGAAGGCCGATCTTTTCTGAAACGCTGATCAACGCGCGCTTTATTTTCACTGGGAGCTCCGTTTTCGTTTGTACAATGGTGTATAAGTAATATCGCCGTGCGCTTCTTTCCATGCATGAAACCAGAGCTGCACTGTATTCGTAATGCAATGGGAATAGCTTAGGCTCGCAATTCCGAACGGCAGTGATCGCGGGTCGAACGTGTCGGAAGAGACGAGAGTGCCACGAGGGAAGTATGCCTCTCCCAGTCGTGGATATTTCGTTGACACGTGAAGCGCCAGTTGATGAACGTATTCCTTTACATTGCCTTCCGCCAGCAAGTAATGCTCATGACCATCAAAAATCCAGGGAAATTTTTCGATGTTCTTTTCCAAATAGATGGCAAAATCGACTCTGTATGCCGGTTCCCGCGAATCCGAATCCAGCAGGATCAAGGGATCGTTCAAATCACACGCATAGTGTGAGAGACGCCCAAGATCTTCGGCAATTTCGCGAAAAGGCACATGGGTGGCAATTTTTTGCGGGATGCTCTTTGTCAGCCCCTGAATACGATCAATCAGGAAACCGCTCCGGCTCCCCAGATCGTAACGGTGAAAATCCTCTTCTTGCTCATCCGGTTTTAAGGATCCGCGCAGGATCTCTTCTTTGTGTTGGCGCATGATTCGCTGAAAGCTCGCCGGCATCAGTTTCGTGGATTGAACCACCACAACCTGATATGTTCGCGACGTCCAGGATTCACCGACGACAGTAACAAGAAACAAACAAATAAAGCAAAATATGCAGTTCATATGACCTACCATTTTACCAAAGTAGCGCAGGCGTCTCGCCTGCGAATCTGCGCAGACGGGACGTCCGCGCTACTTTGTTTCTGAGGTAATATATCTGTTTATGCTTGATGCAGGTTTTGTGCGGGAGAACCGCGAGATAGTGGAACGCAAGCTGAAAAGCCGCGGACTGCAGGTAGATTTGACGGAATTCTTTGCCCTTGTTGAGCAGCGAAGGTCCAGCATGCGCGACGTAGAAGAGCTCAAGCACCGCAGCAACGTTGTCTCCAAGGAAATTGGGGAAGCAAAAAGCCGCGGCGAGGATATGGAAGCTCGCATGGAAGAGATGCGACAGGTAAAAGAGCGGATCCGACAACTCGACGAAGTGGTGCGAAGTGCAGAGACCCGGATGTCAGACTACCTGTTGAACATTCCGAATCTTCCCCATGATTCCGTTCCCGTGGGCGCCGGAGCTTCTGAAAATGTTGAAGTGAGGAACCACCAAGGTTCGGTCGAAGTTGATTTCAAAGCGGCAACTCATATCGATCTTGGAGTTAAACTTGGCATCCTGGATTTTGCAAGAGCCGCAAAAATTGCCGGCAGCCGTTTCGTGCTTTATCGCGGAGCAGGAGCAAAGCTGGAACGCGCGCTGATCAATTTCATGATCGATGTTCACACCTCGCGCGGTTACACGGAGGTGCTTCCTCCTTTCATTGCAAATGCGGACTCGCTCCGCGGAACAGGGAACTTGCCGAAGTTTGAAGAGGATTTATTCAAGCTACAGGACACGAACCAATATTTGATTCCCACTGCAGAAGTTCCCGTTACGAACATTCACCGTGACGAGGTCCTGAACGAATCGGATTTACCGATTCGCTATGTTGCGTACACACCCTGTTTTCGCCGAGAAGCAGGAACGTACGGACAGGAAACGCGCGGCCTGATTCGATTGCATCAATTTAACAAGGTGGAGATTCTTCACTTCTCAAAACCGGAGGAATCTTATCAGCAACATGAGCAACTAACGCAGGATGCGGAAGAAATTCTTAGACGGCTCGGCTTGAAATATCGCGTGATGCTTCTGTGCACCGGCGATTTGGGTTTTTCTTCGGCAAAGACATACGATCTGGAAGTCTGGATGCCGGGCCAAAATGCATTTGTTGAAATCTCATCCTGTTCCAACTTCGAAGATTTTCAGGCGCGTCGCGCGAACATTCGCTATAAACCTTCCGCCGGCAAAGGAACGCGTCTTGCGCATACTTTGAACGGATCCGGGTTAGCCATTGGCCGGACAGTCGCTGCGATTTTGGAAAATTATCAGCAGCCGGATGGAAGTGTAAAAATTCCAGAAGCGCTTGTCCCGTATATGAATCTCACGGCATTGCATTCTTAAAAGGAGACCTGTATGTCAACGTACTCAAATGAACTGATTGCATCGGTGAAAGCCAAGAATCCGAGTGAACCTGAATTTCATCAGGCCGTTGAAGAAGTCTTGGAATCTTTGGCGCTTGTGATCGAAAAGCATCCTGAGTACCGCTCTGCTAAAATTCTAGAAAGAATTATTGAACCGGAACGCGTGGTTATGTTTCGCGTGCCCTGGATGGATGATCAGGGAGAAATTCATATAAACCGCGGATTCCGCATTCAAATGAACAGCGCGATCGGACCGTACAAAGGTGGTTTGCGTTTCCATGCGTCGGTCAATCTTGGGATTCTGAAGTTCCTCGCGTTTGAACAGGTCTTCAAGAACAGTTTGACCACGCTGCCCATGGGTGGCGGCAAAGGTGGTTCCGATTTCGATCCAAAAGGAAAAAGCGATAATGAAGTGATGCGCTTTTGTCAGAGCTTTATGAATGAGTTGTATCGTCACATCGGTCCGGAGACGGATGTTCCTGCCGGTGATATTGGTGTCGGTGGCCGTGAGATCGGATTCCTTTTTGGTCAATACAAGAAGCTCACAAAAGAATTTACAGGAGTCTTGACGGGAAAAGGATTGAACTGGGGCGGTTCTTTGATCCGGCCGGAAGCAACAGGCTACGGGGCTGTTTTTTTTGCCGTGGAAATGCTGAAAACGAGAAGGCAGGCCATCGATAAGAAAATCTGTCTGGTTTCGGGAAGCGGAAACGTGGCGCAGTACACCGTACAAAAAATCAATCAACTGGGAGGCAAAGTCGTTACGCTTTCGGATTCGAGCGGTTATATCTACGATCCGGAGGGCATCCATGAGGAAAAATTGAATTTTGTTATGGATCTGAAGAATGTTCGGAGAGGGCGGATTCAGGAATATGCGGACAAGTACAGGGGAGCAGTGTATACGCCGGTGGATCAGAAAATGGAATTTAACCCCCTCTGGAATCATAAGGCCGATTGTGCGTTTCCCAGCGCAACGCAAAACGAAATCAACAGGAAAGATGCTGAGAACCTGCTTCAAAACGGAGTGTACGTCGTATCCGAAGGCGCCAACATGCCAACTACGCTGGAAGGCGTGAACGTTTTTCTCGATGCCCAAATTCTTTACGGACCCGGAAAAGCCGCAAACGCAGGAGGAGTTGCAACTTCAGGTCTGGAAATGACGCAAAACAGTATGCGGTTGCAATGGAGCAGCGAAGAAACCGAGATGCGGCTCTACAATATTATGAAGAATATTCACAAGACCTGTGTTGATATGGCGGAACGATTTGGGACCCCCGGTAACTATGTCAACGGCGCAAACATCGGCGGCTTTTTGAAAGTTGCCGACGCCATGATGGATCAAGGCCTCGTATAGCCAAAATTGTTATTTTTAACGCAGAGGCGCAGAGATGCAGAGCATTAGATTGTTTTCTCTGCGTCCCTGCGTCTCTGCCTTGAAATATGCTTACGGAACCCGCATATGATATCAGGCTGCAGACGTTTCAGAACCTCATGCAGCATCAGATCCGGGACGTTCTGCTCGTTTCCAGTCTGTACGATCTCTACCTCTTTGAAGAAGATGGCCGGCTGTATGACCAGATCCGCAATGAATATCAGGGCCTAAGCCTGAGTCATGCTCCGGAGATCATGCGCGTATCCAGCGCGTGGGAGGCACTCCAGCTGGCGCGCGAAAAAAAATTCGATCTGATTATTACAACGCTCCACGTGGAAGACATGTCCAGCATCAGTCTTGCCAGAAAAGTGCAAGAAGCCGGCTTGAATGTCCCAGTCGTATTGCTGAATTATGACAATCAGGAATACCTGGAACTGACAACCTATCACGACACGACCGTATTCGATGGGATCTTCATCTGGCAAGGAGATTTCCGGATCATCATCGCGATCATCAAACATCTGGAAGACAGAATGAACGTGGACAGCGACACGCGCGTGGCGGGAGTGCAGTCCATCATTCTTGTGGAAGACAACGTTCTGTACTATT
Organism: bacterium; assembly: GCA_022616075.1. Classification (NCBI taxonomy): domain Bacteria; species bacterium. Next base: position 26,447 of record JAKEFK010000149.1, on the reverse strand, counting down.
CGAAGTTTCTTCCCATCATTTACTCCGAAATTCTGAAACAGTCAGAGCGCTTGATCTCGGAGGGCGTGAACCTTACGCACAAATATTTGCGGATGCGCGCGCGGCCGAAAATATTGCTTTGCCGTACCTATGAACAAGCCTGGGATTACTACAAGCAATACAAGGAGTGCATTTCCGGAATCATTTCCGATGTGGATTTTTTGCGGAATGGGGTTCATGATCCTGCCGCCGGACTGGAATTCATCCGGAATGTGAAGGTGGAATATCCGGACATTCCGGTCCTGTTACACTCTACGATTCCGGAAAATCAGCCGGAAGCCAACACGCTCGGTGCCGCATTCCTTTTGAAGGATTCGCCCACACTTTTGCATGAGCTTCAACAATTTATTACAACTAACTTTAGTTTCGGCGATTTCATTTTCCGGATGCCGGACAACACGGAAGTTGGGCGTGCCACGGACCTGCCATCCCTGGAAGAGCAGCTGCGCCTGGTTCCGGATGAAAGCGTGAAGTATCACGCGGAACGCAATCACTTTTCGCACTGGCTGAAGGCCCGTACTGAATTCTGGCTCGCTCACAAGTTGCGCCCACGAAAGTTGTCGGATTATCCATCCGTCACGGAGTTGCGGGAAGACATCATCTCTTCGCTGCGCGAGTACCGCCGGCTTCAGCAGCTGGGCCAGATCACGGATTTCAGGAAGGAAAGCTTTGATCCAACGGTGAGTTTCGCCCGCATTGGAGGGGGCTCTCTCGGCGGAAAGGCGCGTGGGCTCGGGTTCTTGAATGTTTTGATCAACAATCAAAGAGTGCGCGATCAATTTGAAGGAATTCATATTGATGTTCCACCGGGTATCGTAATCGGGACGGATGTTTTCGATCAATTTTTGGCGGAAAATGATTTGCATACGTTTGCTTTAAGCGCTACGGATGACAGAGAAATCACGCGGCGTTTTGTCGCCGCCGCCAAGTTTCCCCGGAGAGTGGTTCGTGAATTAACTGAATTCCTGAAATTGATGCAGTGTCCGTTGGCTGTTCGTTCTTCCAGCCTGTTGGAGGATTCTCAATATCATCCTTTTGCCGGTGTTTACCAGACCTACATGATTCCCAATAATTCGCCGGTGATGGAAACGCGACTTAAACATCTGATCAACACAATCAAGAAAGTTTACGCGTCTACTTTTTGCCAGGCCGCAAAAGATTACATCAGAGTGACAACATACCGGTTGGAAGAAGAGAAGATGGCGGTGATCATTCAAAGAATGGTGGGGACCCAGCATCAAAGCCGTTTTTATCCGGACGTTTCAGGTGTCGCAAGATCTCATAACTATTATCCGATCGCGCCTCAAAAATCTGCGGATGGAATTGTTTCTGTGGCTCTCGGTCTTGGGAAAACGATTGTGGATGGCGGAAATGCTGTCCGGTTTTGCCCGAAATATCCCAAACAGGCTCATCCTTATTCATCAGCAGAAGAGCGTTTGCAAAACAGTCAGGACGGGTTTTTCGCATTGCAGATGGAGAACGTTACTTTGGATTCGTATGAAACGTTTGACACGCTGCTGGCCAAACATGGTCTGGAGGAAGCGGAGAAAGATGAAACGCTGCGTCATGTTGGTTCTACTTATTCACCGGAGAATGATGCAATCTATGATGGTTTGGCGCGTGCGGGAGTTCGATTGGTTACTTTTGCGCCGATTCTAAAAGACAAGATTTTTCCGCTTCCGCAGATTCTCGAGTCGCTATTGCATATTGGAACGTCCGGAATGGGAGCCCCTGTGGAGATGGAGTTCGCCGTCAATCTGTCTGTTCCACAGGGACAAAAATGCGAGTTCGGCGTGCTTCAAGTGCGTCCCATGGTGTTGTCGCGCGAATCTGAAGTCCTAAACGTGAATGATGTTATGGAACAGGACTTGATTTGCAAAAGCGGTCAAGTGCTCGGAAACGGGATTATTCATCTTCATGACATGCTGGTGGTCGATCCGGATCGTTTCGACCGTACCAAGAGCAGGGAGGTCGCGGCGGAAATCGGCTTGTTAAATGAAAAACTACTGGAATACAAGGCGCCTTATTTGCTTGTGGGCGTTGGCCGTTGGGGAACGCTCGATCCGTGGCTCGGCATACCGGTTAAGTACGATCAAATTTGCGGCGCGCGCGTAATCGTGGAAGCAGGCATGAAGGGTGTATCGATTTCTCCATCACAGGGCTCCCATTTTTTTCAGAACATTACTTCGTTCATGGTTGGCTACTTTACGATTCAATCCAATGGCTTCATTGATTGGGATTGGATCCGCAGCCAGAGAGCCGTTGAAGAACGCAATTACACCAAACATCTCAGTTTTAACCTGCCGATCGTAATCAAAATCAACGGCCACTCGAATCAGGGGATCATTCTGAAACCGGCTTAGCCATCGACCGGTCATGCAAACGGCTGAGCAAAAGTAAGGACAGGATCGATCCAATCAGACAGAGAGCCATGTCTTTCTGAGTATCCCAGACATCTCCCTGCGTTCCTAAAAATGCATCGCCGGCAGATCCGGTTGCCAGCGAGACCCACCATTCGATCAATTCGTAAAATGCGCTGAACGCAAGAACAACGCAAATCACAATGAAGGGGAGCCATTTACCGCGCACGGGGGATTTGCGCAGCAATATTTCGCGCGCAAAAATTGCCGGGAAAAAACCTTGCGAAAAGTGCCCGACACCATCGTAGCTGTTCCGCTGTAAATGATATGTGTCGCGGATCCAGTTAAACAGCGGAACCTCCGCATACGTATAGTGCGCTCCGATCAAAAGCACAATCGAATGCATCCAGATCAAAACATACACAAGATTGCTGAATCGAAACTTCTTGTAAGTAGCGGCAAGCAAAATAAAAGCGAGCATCGCCGGCGATGCTTCCAGAAACCATGTGAACAAATCATGCGGATCAATCACCGACCAGATCAGCACAGCGAAAAAGCCAAGGATCAGGAACGTCAGCAGCTTCATGATCGATTCCTTATGATTGTACCTGCTGTTAATCCAATTGCCAGTATACCGATAACAAGGATTGCAGGATGCTCATCAAAAAAGTTTTGCGATTGATTATGATCAACCATAAAGTGCAGAACCCCCGCCAGCGCGCATAGAAAAAGTCCCAGGATACCGGTTATCAAACCGATGCGACGTTTGGAAAGGAGAAACGATAGACCCGATGCGATCGTTGCCACCAGAGCCATCCCAAGAAGAACTGAGTAAGTGTCAGTCATCGCGGCCGAGAATAATCACGATTTACGGATTTTTCCCTGAAAATGATGCACTTGTTTCTCTGAACTGATCCAAGTGGTGTAGACTCTTTCCTTTTCCCAATCGACCGCCTGGATCACTACAGAACCATCTTTTTCCTGCCAGGAGATCATGTAAAGTTCGTTTCTGACTTCAATTGCGTTGTACGTCTCTTCCGCTGTCAGCCCGGGGCTCGGTCCTTTCACTTGTTCCCATCTCAATCTCTGATCTGACAGGTATTCAACCCGCACCTGAAACTCGCCGTAGTCAAACAGAAAGCTTTTTCCGATATGGTTCATATAATCTGTTACTCCCAATTTCATCACGTGGAGTCTAACACGTGCAAAAGCAAAGCCAATACTGTACAAAATTATCTCCTTGCATGAAAAAAGGTTCTTGTTGCGGGTGTTGTAACCAGCAAAAGAATTGCTACAACGATCGGAATGCCGATTGCAGCGCGAGGTTCAGTGCCGCTCGCCGTGCTGTATATATCACCAATCAGGTTTACTGCAAGCAGTGCGATAGCCAGGCGATAACCCCAGAGCTTACCGGACCAGAGCCCAACAGCAGCAAAAGCGCACGCTGCGGATACGGATTCAAGCAGGATGACTGCCCATGTTCCCATGCTATCGAAAGCAAGACGCGCGCGTGGATTGAGCCGCCACATCGATTGAAGGAAACTTTCCGGGAACAAAAGCGCAAGAACCGCTGTGAAACTGATCAACGCACCGGCGCCGAAGAAAATACTCAGAGCCGTGATACGCCGCGGTCTCGCATCAGCCATGTCGATCTCAGGACAGACGCTTTCTCAACATTGCAAAGCCGGACATTTCCACATTTCACGTTTTGAAACCACTAATTTATTGTGGCCATTGTTGTGTGCCCCTCAAAATCGGGCTAAGGATCTCCCTGTTTTCGGGGGTCAATTGCGCATAAAGTTTATTCCGGCGATCATTGATTTCGGCAAGCATTTCTTCGTTAAATCCAAGTTTGCCGGCTGCCTTCTGCTCATTATGATAAGCCTGAATTTCCTCGGCTAACTCTTGCTGGCTCATTTTTGCTTCCTGTGTACCACCGGAATTCGCAGGCTCCCTTACGATCACTGGCTTGTCCGGTTTGAAATGGTTCTTCGCATGGAATGACTCATGATAAATCGCTCCGGCCAGCCATTCAGGGGATGCCTCTCCCTTGAATTCAAAAGATTCATCACCAATTTCGATGCTGATTTTTCCGTCTCTTTTGTGCGTACCAGTTCCAATTTGTTTGTGGTGTTGGTGGTCCGCAGCGCCGGCGTGTTCCTCTTTCTTTCCAGCCACATACTTCACTTCCTGCGCCCCGGACGTGTCAATGTTGTAGTACTTGATCGTAAGCCTGATCGCTTCTTCTTTCTTGCCATCTTTGATTGCGCTACTGATTTCCTCTAGCTGAGCTTTCGTCGGTTTGGTCAAGCCAGCTGACTTGGATAAAGCAGCTTTCCGCATCGCGACAGCGGGATCGTGCGCCAAGCCTTCAGCGGTTCTTCCGGATGGTGGTGGAGGTTTTTGTGGCTCTTCTTTCTTTTGAGTGGTTTCAGCTTGCTTCGGACTATCCGCCTTGTCTGTCTCTGTGACGTGTGGAGCTGCTATCGGCGTTGAACTCTGACCCGAACCAGGGCCTTTTACTCCATTACTCATACTGTCACGATAACATAATCGCGGCGTTTGCAGGTTCTTGTGGAGTATAAGGCTTGTATGGAAGCGGATTGGATCCACGTAAAAGCAATTAACGATAAGGCTCTTCAATCGCGCTTAAGCAATTCTCGCCTTCGAAAATCCTGGAATGGTTGTTCCAGAAGTTGGATTCGCGGTATGAAAAATCGCAACTCCCATCTACGTTCCGGTTCAGCGGCGGCGGTGCGCCGTCCGCTGGAACCGGTTTTTCGCCAACCGTTTTTTCCGCCCTGTCAGAAGCCCTCGAAGACGTTTATGCTAAGCGAGGTCGAAACGGTCAAGGTTCATCACCTTGTTCCACACTGCTACAAAGTCGTGCACGAACTTCTCGTGGGAGTCCTTACATCCGTAGACTTCCGCTAGAGCCCGGAGTTGGGAGTTCGAACCGAAGATGAGGTCGACACGAGTGCCGGTCCACTTGAGTTCGCCCGTTGCGCGATCACGACCCTCGAACACGTCATTGTCTTCCGAGGTTGCTTTCCAGGTCGTGCTCATATCGAGCAGATTCACGAAGAAGTCATTAGTGAGCGTCTCTGGCCGCTTAGTGAAGACGCCGTGCTCGGACTGTCCGAAGTTGGCATTCAAGACGCGCATACCGCCTATGAGAACAGTCATCTCTGGAGCGGTCAGCGTCAGCAGTTGCGCTCTATCTACCAGCAGTTCCTCTGCCGGTACGGCGTATTTGGTTTTGAGGTAGTTACGGAACCCATCTGCAGGCGGTTCAAGTACGGCGAAAGCCTCCACGTCGGTTTGCTCCTGCGACGCATCCATGCGTCCCGGCGTGAAGGGAACGGTCACATTGGAACCGGCATTCTTCGCAGCTTGCTCGACACCTGCGCATCCACCCAGGACAATCAAGTCGGCGAGCGAAACTTTCTTCGCGTCTTTTTGCGCGCTGTTGAATTCTTTTTGGATTCCCTCAAGTCTCCGAAGCACTTTCTTCAGTTGGGACGGTTGGTTGACTTCCCAATCCTTCTGCGGCGCGATGCGAATTCGTGCGCCGTTCGCACCGCCGCGCTTGTCGGATCCGCGGAAGGTGGAGGCCGCCGCCCAGGCGGTCGAGACCAGTTCGGAGATGGACAGACCTGAGGCAAGGATCGTGCGCTTGAGAGAGGCAATGTCCCGCTCATCAATCAACTTGTGATCGACCGCGGGGATGGGGTCTTGCCAGATGAGCTCTTCGGCAGGAACCTCCGGGCCGAGATAGCGTGCGCGCGGACCCATGTCGCGGTGCGTTAGCTTGTACCACGCGCGGGCGAATGCGTCTGCAAACTGATCCGGGTTTTCGTAAAAGCGCCTTGAAATTTTCTCGTAGGCGGGGTCAAATCTCAAGGAAAGGTCAGTGGTCAGCATGGTTGGCGCGTGACGCTTCGACCGGTCGTAGGCATCCGGAATCGTGCCGGCGCCTGCGCCACCCTTCGGTTGCCACTGATGTGCACCGGCCGGGCTCTGCGTCAGTTCCCAGTCGTAGCTGAATAGGTTCTCGAAGTAGCTGTTGCTCCACTTCGTTGGCGTGGTGCTCCAGGTGACCTCCAGTCCGCTGGTCATCGTGTCACGGCCTTTGCCGGTGGCGTAGCTGCTCTTCCAACCGAGCCCTTGCTCTTCGATGCTCGCCGCTTCGGGATCAGGCCCCACATGAGAAGCAGGGCAGGCGCCGTGGGTTTTGCCGAAGGTATGACCACCAGCGATGAGCGCAACCGTCTCTTCGTCGTTCATGGCCATGCGACGGAAAGTCTCGCGAATGTCCCTGGCCGCTGCGAGCGGATCCGGGTTGCGGTTCGGGCCTTCCGGATTGACATAGATCAGCCCCATCTGCACAGCAGCGAAGGGACTTGCCAGTTCCCGGTCACCGGAGTAGCGTTTTTCATCCAGCCACGTGCTTTCAGAACCCCAGTTGAGTTCTTCCGGCTCCCAAACATCCGCACGACCGCCAGCGAAGCCGAACGTCTTGAATCCCATCGATTCCAGTGCGACGTTGCCCGCAAGAATCATAAGGTCGGCCCATGAGATTTTCTTGCCATACTTCTGCTTGATCGGCCAAAGCAGCCGGCGCGCCTTGTCGAGGTTCCCGTTGTCGGGCCAACTGTTGAGGGGCGCGAAGCGTTGCTGGCCGGAACCGGCGCCGCCGCGGCCGTCACCGATGCGGTATGTGCCGGCGGCGTGCCATGCCATACGAATCATCAAGCCCCCATAGTGACCGAAGTCCGCTGGCCACCAATCCTGCGAGTCGGTCATCAACGCGTGCAGATCCTTCTTCACGGCCGCCAGATCGAGACTCTTGAACTCTTCAGCGTAATTGAAGCCCTTACCCATGGGGTCGGACAGCGGCGATTTCTGGTGCAGGACACTGAGGTTCAGCTGATTGGGCCACCAGTCTCGGTTCGACATTTTTCTAATGATTTCTTGTTTGTTTCCTTCACCCGTTACCGGGCAATTTTTATCTTTATCCATATCTACTCTCCTTTCCTGTCAGGTTTTTTGCGAACCTGGCTCACTGGTTACTAATCGCGCTGCAAGCCGGACAGATTCCAAGAAACTCAATTCGAAATTCAAGTATCTGGTATCGCCGCAGTCTGGATCTAGGTACGAAATCAATTTCTCGCTGTGGTACGTCTTCAAGACGATTGCACCTTGTACAGCGTAAATGAGAATGCTTCGACAGATTCGCATCATACCGTGATGCGCCGCGCGTTGTATTGATCTCCAGCAGCATTCCTTCCGCGGTAAGTTGCTTTAAATTCCGGTAAACCGTTCCAAGACTTATGCGCGGCATCTCCCTGCGAGCCTGTTCATATACCCAGTCCGCAGTCGGATGGCTCATCGTTGAAGCAACAATTTCGTAGATCAGTGTTTTCTGCCGGCTCATCTTAGTATTAGTAACGATTACTACTATATCTTGACCCCTGCCGGAAAGCAACCCCTCTCACACGTTTTTTGCGGTTAGCTAATGCTTCACGCCCAGGCTTCGCAGAAATCGGCTCGATTGTATGGAACTCGATTGTATGGAAAAGGAAGATTTCCGGTCGTAAATTAGAACTTGTAGCGTAGTCCTATACGTATTTGATGCGGTAGAGTGACTGCTGCAGGAGTACCGAATCCGTAAAATCCATAAATGCTCCTGATGGCGAGCGGATAGGCGCTATTGAATACATTGAAGATATCCAATAACGCCGGTGGATTCCAGCTGGATTGATCAGAATTCTTTGAACTTCTTCCGATACTAGATTGTGCACGGTGATTGTCTCTCCTGATAAAGGATTAACGAATGGAACTGGTTCATAAACGGATTGCCCGACATCTTCCAAATTGTTTCCCCATCTACGATGAATGTAATGACGCCAAACGGAACATTTCCAGGTAAAACGCGGTCAACACCAATGGTAAATTGCCGGACGTACGGTTGATCGAGATGATGTTTTGAAATCGCATTTCTACCGACGAGCGTGAATTGCTTTACAGACTTACAGCCAATCAAGCGTACTTTAAAACTAATCCGACACGTAGCGGATCAAAATTGCAAAAGTGTCATCTACTGCGATGCGCCGGTGGGGTTTTGGTAAGAGCAAGCGATCGTTTTGTATTGTTGCGGCCGGATGCTAACAATCTCCTCGGTTGTCTTCCCAAAAAGTGCCCCGAATACCTGCTCGAGCCCAAAAACGTCGAGGTTGCTCACGCAGTGCAAGTGGGTGCCAGACGCCCCCGGTGTATCATCGTAAGTTCCATCCATCACATCATGATCGGGCCTGTGATCACTCGTATGCAGCAGCCCAAAACAGTGGCCAACCTCCTGACCATTGATGTTGTACATATCGGCGTAGGTCATGCTAGTAACGAACAGTTTGGAATTGTTGACCCAGCAGGGATCGCTGCTGAACGCAAACCCAAGGATCGGCCCTTTTGTCTCATCTGTAGTGATCACAATCTCAGGTTCAGCTAGCACCTGTTGCGGGATGTTATCGCGGCCAACAACGTAAACGTTGATCTGTAGTCCCATCGCAAGCCAGCTGGACCCATACGCAAGGATGCCATTCTTCCAGGCGTTAATTGAGTCTTCCATCGCTCGCAGATAAGAGTTTGTCAGCGGATCAAGCTCGTTTGGATCTCCACCGGAGAGCACGCCATCGTCGTTTACAATTTGGCCGTGGTTGGGTGGAATGATAAGGACGTCCAGCGGCACGCGGTTCCATTCGAACCATCTTGGAAGCTCATATACGGTTTGTTCATTTGTACTACCTTTTAGTCGAAATGTGCCGGTCACACTTCCAGTGGTGGCGACACCGGTTCCCCCGTTTTCCAAACAGTCGACAGGACCTGTTGCGGCCGCTAGAAAGACGAGCAATCGGGATGACCGATCGGGAACTTTCGCTGTGAAGCTACTGCAGAAAACACCACTCGCAATAGTCTCATCATCAACGTTCCTGAACTCGTAGATTCCTCCTACAGGCTGCCCGGACTCGTCATCAAAGGTTACAACGGCTGTCGCTTCATTGCCGAGCAAATCGAAACAGACTCCTCCTATATTGTTGTCGCAGTCCAGGATCAACACGTCTAAACCGCCCGTATAGGTCTTTTGCTCCGTTCGTGTGGCCGCCTCAGCATTCAATGGCAACAGAACCGCCACAGTCAGTGCAAGGATGATGCCCGTGACAATCTCGAGAAGATACCTCTTCATAATTCCTCCTACTCTTTCAAAAGATATTCCGGCTGCTGGAGCAGGAGCAATGAGGGAAACACCCTAAAAAAGAGAAGAATATCCCCCAAACGGCTTTGTTTATTTCACTACCTTGACGAGCAAGTCGGTAAAACTCACCGCTGAAGGAAAGCTTGGTTTCGATAATCACGATCCAATAACTCTTCGATTCTGGACATATAAAAAGTCATTACTCTTTGACACAACTCATGTTCACTGCTGTTCGGATGATTCTTCCTGATCGAATCTTGAATTGACTCATGCTCAATCGGTTCTCCGACACGCAAACGAACTGATGCAGGACGCTGTAAAACGTGACCTACCGGCATCAGACTTTCCGCACCCATCAATGCAAGTGGAACCACAAATGAGTGTCGAAATATACGCTTGCCTTCGGATTAGCCGCACCAGGATTAAATCGTTTATGCCGTCGCGTTCGCGTTCCTTCATTGAAACTTTGCTGATCAGGTTTGGCTTTCAAGATCTTGCGAATCATCTGATCCATGTTGCAGGCCAAAAAACTTTCGATTTGAGCAGACGATTTTTCACCCGTTCGCTGAATACGATTCTGGTTTATCAGCCAAAGGCGCGAGTCGAAAAATCGATTAAGAAAAAAATGAATACACGAGCCTTAAAATGGGCAGCACATCTGAAGCATCGCGGATCGACGTGGTTGCCGGCGTATGTAAGATGATTACAAAAATGAAGGTCAGACGCTGACCCGCACGCCGCAAATCGTCGATTTTTTCAGTGTGGGGAGTGGTTCAATCGTGCTTGCAGGCCTCATCAGTTTATTTGCATACCAGAAAACAATTCGGCGATTCCAGCTGATACTTAGAAAAAATACGCGTTTGCTGTTCGGCCGTCGAATGGGATCGGCTGACAGTGCGTTTCAAGATCAACGTCAAAGATGTGCTTGTCGCAGTTGATCCCCAATAGTCTCCCATATCATGCGTGTCGACAAATGTAACCAGGCCGTCTAAGAACTGAACTTTGGTAATTTGTTGCTCCTATTTTTCATGGTTTCGGGTTCTTGAATTGGCAATGAAGCAGTTACGCTGTGGGGGCAAAACTACGGATTCTTACGCCGATTTGCGAAAATGATCTCTCGAGATTAAACTGTGATCGATCAACAGGATACCCCATAACTAACGTATTTAAAGCACTGGGCCGTTAGCTCAATTGGCAGAGCATCTGACTCTTAATGACCCCGGACCTCCTCGTATCGTCGAGAAAAATTTCCGAAACCTGCGGAAAATAGCCGTTTTTGGCAGCAAAAAATGCAACCCCGCGCAACCAGATTTGGAGATGTTTCGCGCGCGTGCTGAACTGCCCAATTCAACTGACTATACTCTTCAAAGGTCAAAAAACCTCGGTTTGATTGGGTTTTAGGATTACTCTAGAATTTGGATTTTGTATTACTTGTGGACTTGAGGATAGAAAGGCTGTCCAGGGCTTCCGGCTATGTTACTTCGCTTTTACTTTAACGTAAAAGTGAAAAACTTTTGCCTTCTTCGGGTAGATGATCTTGCCGTTACGGATAACGTAAGGGCAGAAAACTTCCCGATACTTGTCCGGGTTTCGCCGAACATTTTCCGGAAGCTTTTCCACTGATAGCTTCACCTCCTTGAGGCACTGACTCGCGGTCTCGCCCCCTCAACGGGGAGAGGTCCATGTCTCGCCCGTGAAGGGGGCGGCCATGGAGCAGTGACCTAACATAAAGGTAAAAACGCACAGTGAAAGGCCCCAGAATTTATTGCCACTAGACAGCCTGTTTCATTTTATATCACTTTCCTTTCTGATTATCTAATAGTGTAGTAAAAAGACACAGAGGAGCCTCCACACCGGAAATCGTAGGTGTGAAGACTCCTCATCCAAATCACTCTTAATCCGCAACAAACGAAACGAGCTCTGGCTGCGTAATTTCTTCAGTCAGGGGTTGCTCTTCAGTGACCCTCTGAAGAATTGCGCGGATCGCAGCCTCAATTCCACTGGCCCGTTTGATTAACGCGTTGTACGCCTGCTCCCTTTCCGCCCACGTACGCTCATGGCTCTTGCGCTCCTTTTGAAGTTGTACCTTCAGCTCCTCGCCGGCTTGAACAAGAGCATCTAGCGCCTGGCGGAAAGATTCACTATTGAGATACTCGTAAATCTCCTCCAGTTTCGCCGAAAGATCTTCCCTCGTAAGTCCAGCGCGGTGCGACTCGATGATCAAAGCACGTACAACTCGGGCAAGGTACACAGCCCGTGCTGGCGCCACAACGGCAACTCCTTGGCTCCAGAAAAGATCCTTCTGGCCATTGGGAAAGACTTTTGAAACCAAGATTACATGAGAAGTCTGATGGGTTTCGCAAGCCGCGCGCGCCTGTTCAAGAAAATCGGCCCGCCATTGCAATTGATCCTTGTTTTCATAAACGATCTTCCCGGCGGGAACCAATTCGCCCCCGGCGCGATAACGAACGGTTTGCAAAACATCGGCTCCGGCCCTGCCTTTGCCTACCCGGCGGATATCATCCTCGGGAAAGGCGTTCGCCAACGAACGCACCAAGTCATCCTCAGAGAATTCGCCTTTATCGGGACCGGTGATGCGGTCAAGGCGGTCTTGGAGCTGCTTGTTTTGCGTTTCGAGCTTTTGTACCACGCTCTGCAATCCCCGTTCCTTGTCCGTGAAATCCTTCTCAATTGACTTACGAAGCTCCGCTTCCAGCGCTGGCTTCAACTTCGTAACCTCTTGCTTCACAAGCGCCTGCTGCTGCTTTTTCAGATCTTCCACTTCGCGATTCTTCTTAACGATTTCAGCCTGGAACTCCTTTTCGGCCGCGGCGCGAGCTTTCGCTACAGCTTCATCCTGTTTCTTCTTCTCTTCAGCGCGGACAGCGTCTGTTTCGGTTTTGAGCTGCTGCTTGAACCGATATTCTGCTGCGGCGATGATTTTCTGATCGTAGAGTGGTTGATGTTTCCGTAGATGCCCGATGGCTTCTTCGTTCAAGAGAACTTGCCCACACATCGGGCAATTTTTGTTAGACATAGTATCCTCCTATGTCTTGCTTTAAGAGAGTGCTCCAGAAAGGATTCGCCAGATCTCTTGACAGATCGGGCAAAAGCGGCTTAACTTAAAATTGGAAGTTTAAGTAGCTGCGTGCTCCTTCCGGGAGCACCCGGTTATTTGTTTATCTCAAAAAGGCGAACCAGAACGTCGTTATGGTGGCGGGCTGTGTTCGCTTTTTTATTTGCACAAATCTTTATGCCGTTTTAGGTTTCCTGTAATGATCACCTCCTCATAAAAGCATTGTTGTGTTATCACAAAGAAATTTTTGCCAAAGTTTCGAGGTCCTGAAGCGCCCTCTTCAAATTTCGCAACATAATTAGCTTTTGCGGATTTGCCTCGAGATTTTTCAGCTCTTCCATTGGTGCTCTCTGCAAAGCATCGGTGGCGTTTTTTACCGCCATGAATAGATCACTTCCAAGGGACGGATCCTGTGTAATCAATACTTTTTCTGCCGCTGCATATCCTTCTTTATCTAAAGCCTTTAATGCCGGCGCTTCAGCAAGAATTCGCGGAAGCTTCCGTATTTCGCGCGCACCCGTGATTTTCTGATCCGCAACCCATCGATGAAAGGACGCCTTGAAGCCCTCATCCGTTTCGAATTTCTGCCGGAGCTCCTTTTTTCGCATAACCTCGTGAAATATGGAGAACTTCCGAAGATTGCTTGGGTCCGGATGCTGTTTGAGGTATTCATCCAGCGCTTCCTGGGTCGCTAGCAATTCTTTAATTTTGGATTTACTCAGTCGAAGGTGGTTTGACAACCACTCGTATGTTTTGCCGTACCGTTTGTGCAGGTCTTTCACAAGTTGCGCTTGTTCGTAAGGGTCCCACTGAATTTTTCCGGCAACGTGCATGTCAGCAAGGATGACAGCTAGGTCCTCAGCCGAAAGCTCCTTATCAAAGATCATTGCCGGCACTGAGGCAAAGCGGGAATCATTGGGATACTGTTCTATCAAGTTTCGGAGCGAAACAACCCGGCAATTGCCCTCCCGTGCGAGGTATTTTCCGCCATCCTTCTGAACAATTATTGGCTCGCGCACACCTCCATTATGAAAGATGCTTTGCGCGAGGGCCTTTACCGGATCTTTATCCCAAAGCGCCGATTCGATCTCCTCTTGGCTCATTACGCCAGCTTTCGTACCCAGCAGATATTGGATGCGTGGATTTTTAGGGTCTAGAATGCAGTCAGATACGGGTACAGTCCCGGACTCATAAGGGACGTCCTTTCCCTGGATACGCCATGTTTTCAGTTCCATGTGGTACCTCCAAGTCTAATTTAGTACTTTTAATTTCATTTGTCAATTTAGGTACTACCGGTACTGTCGTCCGCTCTATAATTTCAAACGAACCATGCTATTCTTGGCCGTATGGCTGGCGCAAAGAAAATTAAGATTCAAACTCGATATCACATTGGAGAGTGGTACGGTAAAACATTTTCCCATCTAAGTCTCCGGGAAAAGCAATACTATGCGAGAATACAGAGCACAGCAGAGGCTGACGATCGACCGTGCCCCTTTAAATACCCGCCAGGCCAACTCTGTACAAAAGCCGGCGGTGTTTGCTCCATCCGGCTCTATCAAAAGATAGGAGAAAAAGTAACGATTGCTGCTGCCGATGATGGAATGATCAGAGCAACATGTCCATATCGCTTCCATCAAGGAAACAAAATCGTCAGTTGGATCGGCGAAGCTTTGCTGAGCACTTCTGTTCCTAAAGTCGTAAAAGAAATTCGGTTTCTGCGCGCGCTCCCTACGATCGGGCAAAAGGGTGCGGAAGTATCTGAAGTTGGAGAGCCATTAACGGAAGAACTAGAAAAGGAAGAACCAGAAAAAGAGAAAGACATAGGCAGAATAGATATGATTCTGGTTCACCCTGCCCTAAAACAACCTCTTCAGTGGTGCGCAGTAGAGATTCAGGCAGTGTATTTCTCTGGGAAGGCGTTCCGGAGAGAATTTCCGGCAATCGCAGCTCATACTCCGCCTCCTGACATTCCCTGGGCGCTGCATGGGAGACGACCGGACTATCGTAGCAGCGGACCGAAGCGGTTACTTCCTCAACTCCAAACGAAAGCCCGTGACATCAGAAGGTGGGGAAAGCGACTGGCTGTAGTTGTGGATCGCGGTTTTTTCAACGCGCTTGCACAGATGCGATTTCAAAAAGACATCTCCAATGCTGATATCGCGTGGTTTGTGGTGCGATTTGAAGAAACAAAATCGCCGATCGCTTCCATCAAGCTCGATGGAGTTTTTTACACTGAATTGGAAGATGCGGTGACAGGTTTGACTATGGGGAAAGCACTCACTCAAGCTCAATTCGAAGCAAATATTCTTGCGAAACTTAAAACCGGAAAAGAAATCATCCCCGAGTAATCAGTAGCTCAAACTGGCGTTGGTGATGGGTGTTCTTCATCAATACTTTTCGAACTGAAAAGCCATATTTTCTAGAGAGGGCCTCAACCTCGGGAGCATCATCGTACGTAGCAAGAAACTTTCCTTTGACTTTTGAGAGCAATCTGAAAAGTAAATCGTGATCGATCTGGTTGTGGAGATACAATCGACTTCCAGCACGCTTTCCTCCAATTGTGTAGGGTGGATCTACAAAGAAAGCATTATTGCACGCCTTTCCATACTGGAGCAGAACAGGAAAGGCATCCCCCTTAACAAACGTAAATCGTTCCCTATGGTGACAGATCTCCAAAATGCGCTTTGCAAGAGTTGCCGGATACCATCTTGAAGCCAAGCCTTTTCCGTTTTCGCCATCTTTCATCATGCTGGCTCCGGGTGCTAAAATGCCACCACGATGGACGCGATTTAGTATGAGAGTCCTAAATCCTCGATCGCGTAGCGTCGCATTTTTTGCGAGCGCTTCTTCTACATTTTGACGATTCATTTCAAACGAAAGGATCTTGTCCGCTAGCCATTCTCCGTCAGAAAAAACAAGTTGCCACAACGCCGCCACTTGTTCGTCACATTCACAAAGCACTGCATGATCAACCAGATTCTCAAAGACTGCTGTCAAAGCTACGATCGCTCCGCCAGCGAAAGGCTCGATAAATTTCACTGGTCGGAATGGCAGTTGCCTAAGCCAGGCTCGCACCTCTGGCACCAACCACGTCTTACCACCCGGATATCGAAATGGGCTGAGTTTGCGAACGCTGGCAACATTAACAATCCCATTTACTGAAGATTCGGAATCGGCATGGTCTTTGTTGAGAATTTCTCCAGATGATTTCTCATCCCATAAACTAAGATTTCTCATCGTATCTCATAATGTCGGTTCTGATTTTGAAGTATACACCTCATGGGAGTTGTATAAAACCGCCAACAGCAGTGGATATTCCAAAATCTTGGACGCAACGAGACCCTTTGCTTATATTCATCCTCGAACCCCTTCGCATGTAGAATTTTATGGGTAACAAAAAATATTTGCCGCAGCTTGCCACACTTCAGTTAAATCAGTTCCAGCAGACCATAGTTGAGTTGATTCTTGACAGGCCATCACCAGGTCAGGATTGTGCCCGGAACGCGATAAACCATTTATACATGGCAGACAAGATTAAGAATCTCGATCCGGCGATGGTATGGTTCCGGTGCATTACCGCGGAAGAGGAAGCTGCAACGGCGATTATGCATGCGCTTAAAAGGAAGAATTATAAGGGCGCAGATAAGCTGAACCATCGAAATCATGTTCATAAAAACGCAGTCTATCCTTTCCTAATCGCCCAGTCCCATGGAATTGAAAAACATAAGAAATGGGCTGGCCTTGAATTTTCGCTCGAACTTGTATCAGTGAAGGCCAGCAGACGATTTAGGCTCCGCGTACAAGATTTGAAAAGAAATGAGTCTTTCCTCCTGCCGGTTCCGATAGATCTAACGATCAGAAATCAGTTGACAAATGAAGTTTACGATTTTTCTGAAGAAATTGACCGACTGGTTGGCGAGAAGAGCGCAGCATCAATTTCAAAACTCGTGGAAGATCGTGCGAACATAAGAAACAAGTTACTTTACGCTTCGGCAGATGGAATTCCTGGTGTCGCGGGCGATATGAGTAGGCAAATCGCCAAATCAAAAGACAGGGTCTTTCATTTACTGCTCGTTTACTTGCTGATTGACAGCTATCCGATACAGTCCGGAGTTCAGCAAAGCCTCTTTGCGCTACTTAAGATGTTGGGCGGGTTGCCGGCTGAATCAATATTCATGTGAGCTTCTATTCATGTACCTGCAAGAAGAATTATCGCAGCGTGATACCTAGTCTCCGATATTATCATTCTTCTGTCCCTTAACGATTCAGGGCAGGTTGACCCGGTATATCGATGATACAAGCAGGTGGACTGGGTGCCGCAAATACGCTTGCGTCAGGCTTTCTACGACAATATTAGTTCTAGGACTTCCAGCGCTTTCTTAGGGTCAAGCTGATCAGCATAAAACTGACCTGTGAAATCAAGAAGGCACTCAAGGCATGCGCGGCCACAACGTTGGTGGTGTTCAGTACTGCCGCGGAGAACTTGGGCTGCCATTTCTAACCAGCTTCTGCCGAGTTGTGTGAGTTCCATGCAATGGCCTGATCCGCCAGGAGTCGTGTCGTACAATATGATTCCATGAGTGAGATTCCTGAGAGGCCTAAGCACAATACTGAGTTCACGAGCATCAATCTCCAACAACTTACTTCCTGCCAAGAGAAGAGCACGACCGAGTGAGAATAATGTTGATGGCTCCTCACCGGCAACAACATTGGGCCAATCCATTACTAGCATGTCTGTGGTTTCGCGTGCGGCGATGATTCTATTGCGAAGAATAGGAGGTGCCGGTTCATCCTTTCTCCAGCATGTTCGGTCTTTTCGTGCGCGGAAGATAGAATAATGCCCTTCAAAATCCCCTGGAAGATTGACAGCACCGCTCTGTCCTGCCTTTTCTTCACTTGTTGCGAAACCGCATTTGGTGCAAACGGCAAAGCCCACGCCAAAATCGCCTGCATTCCGCAAAAGTAGTTCGGCCTCTTCCATGTAGGACACTTGAAGGTCTTCAATCCCAGCGAATTTGTCCAGCCGCAGAGGAACCGCCGCCAGCAAGTCAATTACGGGTGTCGCCTGAACTTCACCGACCCTGTCGAGGCGACTGCCTCTTTGTGGTGGTTCCCACGCGGCGGTTGAATAGCCGAATCGCGGGAACATCAGCATTTGCCCGGAACCAGTTGGTGGACTGCCGCATTCGGGCTCCCTACATATCTGGTTTTGTGAAACGGCAAGATAAGTGTGTCCGTTGCCGCATTGAAGTGCCCAGTTTTCGAGTCCTAAGGCTCTGTCACGATTTGCATCGGTCCAATGCTTTAGTATTCCACGCGAAGTAGCCACTTTTCCGCCAACAAGCACATCGGCGCCCGGAACGTACTCACTGAGCGCTAGAATTGAAGGCCTTTCCAAGCGATATCTTTCCTCACGAATTGACTTATCTGCATTCTCATCTTTAGGAACACGTACGATGAGGCGCTGTAGATTAATCGGAAATCCGTAACGAGGCAAAAATCGGGCATCCGATAACCATTCAATAACCGGGATCTCGCATCGCTCCCTAATTTGGTAGCGGATCGCGTTGGCTTTTGCCTTCTCCGCCTTCAGGTCGCTGTCAGGTGGTTCCGTTTGAACATCGGACCACGCATCAACAAGAAATTTCACATCGTCCAGCCAGTCTCTTATTGCCTCCTTAAACTTGTGCCTCGCATTTTCGATAAAATCGTTCCAAGCACCTGGGCTGCTGATCCGATTCAACGGAGTGTTCGCAACAATGCGTACACACCGTTGATGAATAACGCCTCCGCCGCTTTTCAGCGAGTCTAGGAATTCAAGAAACAGTTCGTCATAATAGACGACGCCACCAACAGAATAAACTGGTTTGCTCTGTTCATCACTCCATCTTGGTGGTGTTTGGATGCCACACAACTTACCCATCCGACCATAAGCGTCCATCGCGCCAACAGATCCGGGTAGCAACGGAGAAATAAACTCGGCCAGTAGCAAAGCATGAATGTGTCGGCGCGCAATGCCCTCACGTTGGAGGAAAACAAGAGGGCGCCTGAGATCTGCACTCAGGAACTTGTCGAATCGGTGGAAAACTTCTCTATCAAATGCGCGCGCTCTTGCATAGGTTGCAACAATAGCGGAGCCATCGGATCGTCTGCCTGCACGGCCTGCTCTCTGCATATGGTTGGCCCGACCAGGTGGAACATTGCCCATAAGAATTCCATGGAGTCCACCGATATCAATTCCGAGTTCCATCGTTGTAGTAGATGACAGTATGTTCCGGATTCCTTCCTTAAAAAGTAACTGTCTTCGCTTGTTTTCTTCAGGGCTCAATTGGGCTGAATGCTCGTCACCCCAAAGCCCCATTCTAAAAATGGGACTGTCTCGAAGTTCGCGCCTAGCTCGCCCCCATCTAGCATCAGCATCCGCAGCTTCGGACGTTATTTCAATCAGTCCGCCCTGACATCCCTTAAACGGCATCCACCCTAGTACGGTCCTTGTCCAAAGAGTTCCGGTGTCAGGGCATCGATATACTGAAAGTGGTCGTCGTACGGATAGCTTGTCTAAAAGAATTTGGATCGCAGGACGTGACTCTCTTGGGCCAATCTGATGATCTTCTTTGCAACCTAGCCAGAAGAGATCTGTTGAGCGTGCCTTTTCTAAAAGATGACGAAAAACTGTTTCAAGCAGCGAACGAGATAGGTCATTTAAAAGTGCTTTTGGACATCCTGATTGCTGCAAAACATGATGGGTGAACCATAAACGTAACTGTCTCCGCCTTAGAGGTCGTGTCAGGTCCCCCAAAAATGCAGCTGCTCCCCACCCCGACCTATCCAGCGTCGCCCACTTTGAGTACAGCAATGACTCTCCGTCCCACAGTCGACCTTCAGATTCTGAACTCCAACCGATAACGCTGTCGGTCCGTAATGTGTCTAACAGCGCTGCGATAAAGGGAAGCCATATCTTTTGGAAGGCGTCTGAACAGCTACCCGGCATCAGCCCAAGCACTTCACTTGGCGCAGTGAGCTGATTGAGGCCGGGATAAATGATTTCAAGAAGGCCTATTGACTCAATCGAGACTCTGGTTCGCGGCGGTCTGTCAAGTTCGCGACCAACGAGGGCTTCCGCATGTTTTCTCACCTTCGCGTAGTTGTCTTCCCAGGAGCGCTGGCTCCAAGTTTCTACCTTGTGAGCGTCTCCGGAGTCGCGATCTAAGATTTGCTCCACCCCTGGTTGTTCACTGAAAAGTTTGGCAAAATCAGAAAACGGCACTCCATCCCTGGCTGCTGTGTGTTTTCTACGAGCGTCTTCCAATTGTTGCTTTATGTTTATCCGAACGGCTTCCGACCGACCCGGTTCGTGGAGTTGTTCTTCGTACCGCGAAACCTCACCTTTCCAGTAGTCAGCGGATTCTGAAGATTCGATCGTTCCCGCAACACGGGCAATGGCCGAGCGTATAAGCTGTATCTCATGCTGAGAAGTTAGAAGCGGCCCAAGCCTTGCCGCCTCACGGCGGGAATCACTAAAACACAATAGTCTCCTGGCCTTTCCGGGCTTCCAATCTCGAGTGGCATCAGCAATGGGAGGGAGTCCATGTAAAACCGTTTCAGCAAGTACCGGGATTGCAATTCGCTCAGCGCCACCCAATGGTCTGCAAGATCGATTTACATCGTTGTTTTCGGATACTGCAGAGCTCCACTCTTCGCCGCACGATGGACACTTTTGGCGGGAACATCTTTCCGGATCATAACATTTTCCTTCATGCTCAGGACATGGCGCCTTGAACAAGATCGCGCCTTCTGACCCAAACGCTGAATACTCACCGGTCACCGGATCTACGACAACAACGATCAGGTCTCTATCACTTTCCTTGGCAAGGAGGTAATATGTTCGGCTAGATGGTTCGACAAAATAGCCAGGCTCAAGGAAACCTGTTTCCCTGTTTTCGTGACCAGCTAAGGCCCATTGTCCGCAGGTCTCACATCTATGCAGCGGTAGGGTTGCACTATTGCAGAACCTACATCGATCTGTTGGTGCTTGCACGCAGCCCAGGCCGGCAAGACTATTTTTTGCCGGTCCCACACAGTTTGAGTTCAGGCATAGAGAAAGGCCTTCCGGAGAGCGAACAAGAAAGTGCAGACGATGAGGCAGAAGGGGCATCTCTCTGGATTCTTTTCTTGCTGCGGCTCCAAGTCTGAGAAGCAATGTTGTGGCCTTAGTCGAAGAATCGTTTTGATCTCCCCACAGTTCATAAGCTAAATTGCCCAGTGAAACGATGCCTTTGTGGTAAAGCAATTCCCCGAGCTTTCTGATGATAGGTGATTTAGGTAAGACGTCGTGCAGAAATTTTGCGACTATGTTTCCACATTTGATTCTTTCGTTGTTCAGGATGCGCTTATCTACTACGTGATCCAAGATCTCGCAAAGGCTATCCATAATTGCATCATCCGCAGTTATGAAATCATCAGAAGCAGAAAGTGTTGTGAGCTCGAATTCCACTCTCTTGGCCAACGGGTCAGGCAGTGGGGAATTGAGAGGTGGTGCTATCTCTTGACCGAGATCCAGTTGCACTCGCTCTCCCTTTACAACGGTCGTGGAGTCTATGTTGGTTGAAAAGATAGTCGCGGCAAAGCGTCTAAGGTCAGCTTTATCCCCTCCGAGAGTTGCAGAAGTAGCTATCTGAGTTACCTGATTGGGATTAACCTGACAGCGATCGTAAAGGCGGCGCAGCAGCAGTGTGATCTCAGCCGCGAGTGTCCCCGAATACAAATGAGCTTCGTCCAATACAACAAACCGTAAATTTTCTCCAAAAAAGCACGCATCTTGCGGACGGCACAGCATGTATTCGAGCATGGAGTAGTTTGTGATGACGATGTCCGGAACCGGCAATCTGTGATCGGTTATTTTCTTTCCGTCGTGTGATTCAAGCCCGCGCGCTTCCTGACGAGTACGCTTTCTGCACAAATTCCACTTGGGTTCGCCCATTCTGTTCGCGAAACTTGAGTTCTCAGGCGTATCGCTTGTGAAGTGGAAGACAGTGATATTGGATTGACCGACCAGCCAGTTATAAACTCGCTCAACCTGATCGGCTACAAGGGCGTTCATCGGGTAAAGGATAAGACAACTCATTCCGCCAGTTTCTGGCCTCTTTGCATTGCTCCATAATTCATTCAGAATTGGAAGAAGGAACGCTTCGGTTTTTCCAGAGCCCGTACCGGCTCTAACTACGAGAGATGCCTTCTCATCCTTTGGCGCTTCGGCAATCAGTCGAAAGGCTTGCTCTTGGTGCGTGAACAGCTTTCGAGTACGCGGAAACCGATCTGTCCGATCAAGATGTTTACAGAGTGTTTCCGAAAACAATCCTTCTTCAAACAGCCGTTGCAATGTAGTATCCGAGTTATTTGACGGGAATGCTCCTTCGACCCAAAGTTCGCTTACAAGTCCACCGTCATTTCCGTCAGCACTCCAGAGGGCTGAACATATTCTGCTCAGGTCAAGATCGCGAAGATAGTTTTCTGTTGTGGCGAGGTCCACTAATCTGGTTCGTACATCATTCACCAGCTTTAACGCGTCGACTTGTCCCATCTGCCTTTCTATCTAACTTCTCGTGTATACAATTTATAGAGAATTGATGCGACCAGATAAGCACGCCCGATGATCGTTTCTGAGATTCGTCGCAGTTCTTCATCCCTTGAACATCGGTCCAGTTGTTCCTCTTCCAACGCCTGAAGCATTTCATCAGCGAGAAACCGGAGTTCTTTTGCTTGCAAAACAACACGTCTGCTGCACTCGTATTCAAACTCTTTTAGCACCGACTCAAATTTCTCTTTGGGAAAATCATCAGGGACATCAAGAATTCTTCGGAAGGCCTGTTCGACAATCCAATGCGGTCGTAAATAGGAACGGAACCGCCAAATTAACTGGGGGCATAATTTACCTGCAGTTATCAGAGCGTTGATTCTTTCATCGTATTTGTTTAGCTGTGTAGCCCCAAAGGCTACCAGTAATTTTTCCATTATCTCTTTCCTGCTGCCTCGCCAATTCCACAGGAACGTGCGAACGACGGACTCGATTCCGTCGTCTGAGGCTATGTGCTTAAGTCCATGCTGAAGGCACTCGGATTGCCACCAGGCTTGCACGAAAGCAAAGGGAGATCTGTAAACCACCCTTTGCATCGCGGCTCTGATAGGCTCAGATAATACCGGTATTTTTAGCCAGCGCAGCACGGCGTGGATTGTTGGAGAAATTTCTCCTTGCAACAGCTTAACTATCTCATCAACACTCCAATAAGAACCGAGCCTGGCTCCTTGGAACGAAAGCCCCAGTGCCACAACGTTCTGCAAACCATTGACCCTCCAAACAAGGCCTTCATTTTCGACGTGAATACCCGTCAACGGAATTACCTGCAATGGCCTCTCTAGTTGACAATTTCTGTTCAACACTAAAAGGTTGTGGTCTGGTCCTGGATCAAGCGGCTGGCGAAAGCGAAGGAGCTCTATACGCTTGCCCAGTAGCACGTCCGAGTAATACAGCACGCATCCCCGATCCTCTGTTGATCTTGCGAGGCAGTTTTGCGGAACGTCCAGTGTCACCGCTTGGCCCCAGCCCTGCAGATCTGAAAAACGAAAGATCTGTGATCTGAGTCTTGCTGCTAAGCGGGGTCCTTCATACACCAAGAAGTCGCGCCTCCCGGAAGCATTGAAAAGCCTGCCTGTGGTCCGCCCACCCACGTTTATGGGCTGAGTTGGGTCCTGCACGTTCCATTTTGCTCTTTCACCATCTTGCCCTATCTGCATGACCGCCATTCCAGTGAGTTGTAACGCCAGTTTAGGTTGATAGCACCGAAGGCTATGGTATCGTTGTACTTCAACTCGAGTTCTTGTCAGCCCTAATGCAAGGTGAACAGACAAATCTACTGGAGAAGCCGTTTGCCATTCTTCCATATGTTTTACGATTTGAATTTTCTTGTTTCCCAGTAGCAACATTGCTTTGACCGTATCCGGTGGCAATCCTTCAACAATCAGGATCGACTTTGACCCAACCGGGATGACATTATTTTGCGGAGTTCTCAAAATAATCTTGATACGTTCCGGTGGAAGTTTCTTTCGAATGCATGGTTCCCAGAAAACCAGATCACCGAGTACCAACCGAACATTGTCAGACCATGGTGGGCTCAATCTAAAGACTTTTTTCGAGCCGATGTTTTGCCATTCGAACGCTCCTCCCATTCCTGCGATCTCTAAGTCGCAATGACATAGCAACCCGTATTCGCGGTGAGGATCCAAAAAGTCTTCGTCGGCAATGAGCATTTCGGAACGGCCGAGGTCAAATACAACGACGTCATCCTGCAGCCCTTTCAGAGTAAGGTCTACTTCTTCTAACAAATCTCCGTCTTTGGTTGATATCGTCAGCATTGTCGGTTGCAGGTTCGGACGATCTCTTAGGCTCGGAGGTTCACAAGATATTTTGTCCGAGCCAAGCCAGCCCCCATCTGGTTGAAGGATCCATCTTTCGACAGGCTTATCGTCCACGGAAAAGATAATCTGCTTGGAATTAAACTCGGCTGCCCGTGCGATTACCTGTTCGCGTTCGATATAAAGCTGAATTCGTGGTTTTTCGCCAGTTGGCCAGGAAAGCGACACTGCCTGCAGTGACTCTCCGCCGATTTTAGATTCTACGTGAGGGGTTCTTTCTTCACCAGTTCCGAGTCTTTCAATGCGGGATCTTGCCTCAGACAGAATGAAATCAATCCAATGTTCCTTGACCCATGGAGACCTGGCGAGTATAGCTCGCATCTTGTGTTCATCAAGATGCCCCTTGCGATAATCGCGGAGGTTCGACCACAGGTTTTTGAATGTTTCTGATGCCAGCTCGGGCCGCGTGCTCTCGCCCGATAACAATTGCACTGCGAAAGGAACGCCAAGACCCACCAACCATTCAGCAAGATGATTGCTCGCGCCGCGTCTCGTAAAGCCAAATTGAAGCTTGGTCGTAATGAAATACTCCTGCGTTCCTTCCCAATCGATGACGTGTCGAAGCGATAGTGCCTTTGCCCCTGAAGCGATCGCGTTCTTGAGCTCGAAGGAAGGCTGTCCTCCTGGAAAAAACCTTTTCCGTAAATTCTGTTCTTCAGGAATACACAACCGCACCACCGACCAGACAGAATCCTCAATGCTGTCTTCGCGGCAAATCTCTGCTGAAAGCACAATTAGCAAAGCCCCAAACATTTCTTTTACCGATACCGAACGATTCTCATGAATAATTGGACTCTTATCACCCTGCCAATGCTCAGGGTAATTGGGAAGCTGCGAGAACCAGTTCTTGATCCAAATAACGTCTTCTCGTGTCAGTTGCAATTCGGCAATCGACCGCGGCTTTCTAATTTGCTCGGCGCGTTCAAAGAGTAAACGAAATGCGTTCTGAATCTTAAAAGTCTCTTGCCCCTTACCTGCCCAGCAGTTGTCCCTCAGCGCAGATTGCTCCATCAATTTTCCCAGAAGTTCTATATGAAATGATAGCGCAGTTTGTCCCTTTCGTTGAACCCGTACGTCTATATGTTAGGGGTAGTGTAAAGAGAGGATTACGTTTTTTCAAATTGGTAGTCAGCCCACAAAATGAACGTCTCGTTTCGACATTTTGGGGAAGTGCTTTTAAACGTTGCAGCGAAGTCGGAATTTCCCTCGCTTTTCTGATCAAGATTCTTTGAACTTTATCGTTTTGTTTTCGTTAGCAGTTTTTTCCCATTTAGCCAGCGTGCGATCGGTTTGCCCGGATCCTCGATGATTCAATCGAATACAGATGCCCTGATTTATAGCTTTAAAATTGTCATCATCAATCTCTTTTTAAGAGATCTCCAAGCTCCTCCGGATTTACATCACTGGGCACCTTAAATTTTGTAACCCATTTACATATGGTTTCTCTAATCGCTGAAGGACCTTTAGAACTTGCTAATTCCTCCGAGCGCTGCTCGTTAAATTTTCTGAACAGATAATCCTGGATGATTTTCTCGCGATTTTCACATAAAGAAAGCGTCCGTGATAGCTCTGATGCCTCCTTGTAAACTCCCGAACGCCCATTTGCAATGATCCGCATCGCCAGATCAATTGTTCTCTTGGCTCGGATTTCTTTTTCAGCTTTCATCTTTGTAACCTCGTGCTTTTAAGATTGCGGGTTGTCAAAAATACAGAACCATTCTTCGGCATTACGACCCTCCAATTCTTTTGAAACCGGAACCCCTGCACCACTGGGCATCGTTCAACTCCGGTCGTTCTATAAAGCTCACTCATGAAGTCAGACCTCCCTGCAGAGATCCGCGTATCGAACACAGTTTGCTTCAAACACACCTTTGCTCTCCGCGCTTCCTGCCGGCTCCTGGTCATATCTATTTCGAGCCCTGCGAACACAGGTTAAGTGATTCCACAGACAGGGACTTTTGAGAATCTGTCGCAAACACACTTTTTTCAGAAGGCATGTCGCTTAAAATTCGAATTCATCCTCCGTTTGACTGGGTAATAAGAACTCCATCAACGTTATCCTGACCATAAATGGTGAGAACCACCCTGCCTCAGAGAAAGCGTTCACCGAACGATTCTCTTCAAAATTGCAGATCAGCACGTGCTTTTCAAGTCCGGCTCTTGCAGCGGCCTGTGCTGGCGTGAAGAGTGTGTTCCTTGTTGTCACAAAAAGAATGAGATCGGACTCCTGAAGATAGCCTTCCCTATACTT
>JAKEFK010000148.1 GCA_022616075.1 bacterium | reverse complement strand
GGCATGGTCCAACATAAACAGGTCGGACAATCCTGCGATCTCTCACCGAACGAAATTATGAAGCAGGGTATAGAATTCCTTCTGACGTTCAATCATCGGCCAGTGGAAGCAACCAGCAAGTCCTTTCGACTGTAATCCTTTTCGTTCTAAATAGCGCAGCGATTCAGAAGTCACACTCTTGGTTCCATAGAAGTAAACTTTTGGGATAGAAACTGAAGAATAAAGCTCTCCGATTTCGGTATCGCCATTATTCGCAGCTGTTAAGCCCACCAGTTCTTTTGCATTGGCAAGAAATGCTTCCGGACGCGAGAAACTCAGCGAAGCAAAGTATCTGCGGCAAGATTCGTAGCAACTGCCCAGATGATGATAGATTTCCTCCTTGCGAAAGGATTCATTAAACCATTCCAGGAAGCGTCCTGACGCCTGAGCGGCGACCGCAGCGTTTGAAAAGAAAAGATCGGCTGGAGTCAGGTTCCCTTCTATGTTTACAAGTTTTGAAATTCGTGCGTTCTGATCCGATTGGCAAAGCAGTGTGGCAAGCACACCTCCCATCGAATGTCCGACAACAACAAAGGATCGAATTTGAAAATGTTCAATCAACCGCCACAGCCGGGCGATCTGGATCTGAAATGAATAATCTTTCGAAGAAGAACTTCTACCGTACCCGGGAAAGTCCGGAACGAGAAGATTCCACTCCTTGAAATCAGGAGACTCAAACACTTCACGAAACGCGAGGCCGGAATCTCCCATTCCATGAAGCAAGAGCAACGTCGACGTTTCGGAATCTGTGAAACGATTGCAGCTGAATAGAACACAGTCATCCACCTTCAAATAAGACTCCGTACCGGAGTTCATTGTAGTTGTAGAAGTTCAAGCGTCGTTGCGCCGGCCTTCAGCCGTTCTAACCATTCTCTTTCGCGATCCGCTCTTTGCTCTGCTGCAGCGAGAATCTCCTGGATTCGGGATTGAGGCAAAACAACCACACCGTCACAATCTCCACGTACCAGATCGCCCGCTTGAATCTCACATCCTCCTAAATAAATGGGACGTTTGATGAATCCGCGCGCGTCTTGATTCTTCGTTGTGGACCGGATTCGCAGCCCTCTGGAGAAAATGGGGAAATTTAAATCTTCCAGACTATTGCCATCTCTGGCGCATCCATCGAGTACTAATCCACCAATCCCGCGATACTTGGCTGCGCTGGTCATGATCTCACCCCAATAACCTGTTTCGTAGGAGCCTCCCGTGTCAACCAAAAGGATGTCCCCCATTTCAGCCTGATAGATGGCACGGTGGAGCCACAAATTATCATCATGCGGCGAATAAACCGTTACGACCGGTCCGCAGATTTGAAATCTTTTTTCAAGAGGCTTGATTGCACCGGGCAGAGCAATCGGATGCTCTGCAGCTTCATACAGTGTAACCGATGAGAAATGGAGCGCTCTTTCGATCAGTTCGGGATCCGGCCGAATCATATTCCGATCAGGATGAGGTGCTGGTTCTCCGTTGAAGCTTGAAATAACCATGCTGTTTCCGTGCGTCGTCCAGTCTTTGTCCATTCTCTACCGCTTTGCGGATTTGTTCTTCCACCATTTCTATCTCCGTCGCGATCTGAAGAACTTGCCCTTTGAGGGGTTGAGGAATAACGACGACTCCATTTCCATCCGCAAAGATCCAATCCTCCGGTTCTACTCTGACGTCCCCAAGTGATACAGGAACCATGAAATGGTCGGCCGCGACACGATCCTTGCCTGTTCGCATGTACCAGGTTCGTGAAAAAATCGGATAGCTAAGTTTTAAAATCTGGTCCACGTCGCGGAACGCTCCGTGAATGACTGTTCCGGCAACTCCACGACGAATTGCTGTTACGGTTAATAGATCTCCCCACACCGTTACGTCCTGTCGTCCGGCATTATCGATCACGATAACAGAACCTGGCGGCACATCATCGATATAGTCCCCCACGGTTTTCCCCGCCACAGAAATGGGATTCATTCTGACAGTGAAGGCGGGACCGAAGGCTCTCAAGTCAGGGGCCGCAGCCACGATTCCCAAACATTGACCATGGATACCGAGACGATCCAGCGCGTCACTGACGGACGGCGTGGTCAAGGTTTCCCATTCTCTGGCTGCAAACTGTTCGTCCACGCCTTTATCCTAGCGATAAAGAAGGCATGAGTCCAATTGATATTTAGAATAAAATCAATGAATCTTGTTCATGATATGAGACCAGGTCCCCGCAAAAGCTATTTCCATTCTTTAAGCAGACTATCCAGTTCTTCTCGATGACTTCGATCATGCTCCAGCATCATTTCTACGAGATTCTCGATTGTGATGATCCCGAATTCGCCGAAGCGTCCTTTGCGCTGGAATTGTTCCGGATGCAGATTGGAAAGGAGTGCAATGAAGGAAGAACGGCTTTGTTGAAACGCGGAAAGGGCGGCAGCCGGGTCCTCGGCTATGTAATTTCTTTCGCTTGCAATCTTCGTCCCATCAAATTCTGCAAGCTCCGGACAATCCTCCTGCAGAAGTCTTTGAATTCGTAACAGATATCCTTCCGTTTCAAGATCACGAAGATGGCAAATCTGTTCGATCAGGCAAAAACCGCCTCCCGAAGGTCGAGTTTTCCAAAATCGCGGATCTGATTCGTTCAAGATTTGTCGCAAGACCTCAGGCAGCTGCCGCAATTCACTAAGTTGGGTTTTCATCGAATCCTCCACTTGCATTATGGTAACCATATGGTTACTATGAGTCAAGATACAATGCCATCGCAGACGGACAAGACAACGCTTGTTTTTCGCGCGCTCTCCGATCCAACACGTCGCGCCATTCTGGAACGCATAGCGCTTCGAGCTACTCATGTTGCTTTGCTGAGTGAAGAGTTCCCGATCAGCCGGCCGGCGATCTCAAAGCATCTCCGGATATTAAGAAATGCCGGACTGGTCCAATACGAGGAAATCGGAAAAAAAAGAATCTATCGAATGGAGCCTCGGCCGTTGCGACTTGCCAACCAGTGGCTGGATCAATACAGACACTTCTGGGAACAGAGTTTGCAAAATCTGAAAAAGCATCTTGAAACAAAAAGGAAGGCTGTAGGAAAACATTAAAACGGAGATCCCGTGCCTGAAAAAGTGGTTGATCTTCAACTTTTCATTCGCTGCGAACCGGATCTGATCTTTGACAGTTTGACCGATCCGGAAATCGTGAAGTTGTGGTGGCGCTCTCCAGATTTCTATCAGGTCACGGAATTTCAGATGGATCGCCGGCGAGGGGGAAACTGGAGCATGAATGCACTTGGAGTCCAGGGGAAGCCATTTCAAGTGCATGGCATCGTGCTGGAATTTGATCGGCCACGCAGACTGGCTTTTACATGGAATCCAAGCTGGCAGCCAATGGCAACAACAAAAGTGCAGATTTCGCTGGATCCCGTTCCGGACGGCGCGATGCTGCGACTGGTTCATTCTGGATTTTCATTGGATGCTGCAGGCTATGAAGCTCATCTGTACGGATGGCCGCATGTTCTTGACTGGCTATCGAACTACTTGGGAGATTCAGAGCCTATTCACCGAAACGAACAGGAATGATCCATGTTCATCGAAACGATGACCAAAAATCATTTGATTCCTGATTTGTACTGTCCTTATTCTTTGAGGCGGTCACGATCCCCCGAAAACATGTGGTACTTCGCAATTATACTAACAGTCCTTGGAAACGTTCTCTATCACGTTGCGCAGAAATCCATTCCCTCAGCAACCAGTCCTTTCGTATCACTTCTGATTACATACACGATTTCGATCGCCATAACGGCCATTAGTTTGCCCTTCGATGGCTCACAACTGAGCTTCCGAGAGTCCATTCAACAACTCAATTGGGGAAGTGTTGCTGTCGGAATCTCTATTTTTGCAGTGGAAATCGGATATTTGCTGGCTTATCGCGCGGGCTGGCAGATCAGTACAGGCGCGCTTTTTACGTATGTTGTAACTTCTTTACTTCTTTTCCCGGCAGGGGCTCTGTTTTTTCACGAGAGAATCTCCTGGATCAATGGATTGGGAGCTTTGCTTTGTATGAGTGGTTTGATTCTGGTTCTGCGTAAATAGTTTCTGCCAACAAATAGCATGAACAAATCTAATGGTTGCCCTAAGATTAATTATATGCTATCATGACATCAATGGACCTGGAAGTACGGCATCTAAAACTTATAGAGGCAATCGCAACGGAAGGGGGGATG
The DNA here is from genome assembly GCA_022616075.1 of bacterium. Classification (NCBI taxonomy): domain Bacteria; species bacterium. The sequence continues at coordinate 8,683 of JAKEFK010000148.1, read as the reverse complement.
ACGCGTGCTGCCGGCCGTCTTCATCTGACGCAATCCGCTTTGAGCCATCAGCTTAAAGAAATTGAGGACCGCCTGGACACTCCTCTTTTTTTGCGCTTGAAGAAAAAAATGGTTCTAACCGAAGCCGGTGAAAGAGTGCTCCTCACGGCCCGGCATGTGCTGGAGGAGCTTTCTCATGCCGAGCAGGAGGTTCGAAAAATCGGAAAGGGGGAACAGGGAGTTCTTAGAATCAGCACTCAGTGTAATACGTGTTACCACTGGTTGCCGCTGTTGTTGAGACCTTTTTACTCCAAGTATCCCGGAGTGGAAGTTCGTATCGTGTTGGAAGCCACGGACGCTCCGGTAAAAGCTTTGATGGAAGGCAAACTGGATCTCGCTGTCGCGTATTCCAAGTTACCGGACCGTGATCTGTCGTACTTTCCGTTGTTTGAAGATGAGCTCGTTGTCGTGGTACCGAAAGCACATCCGCTCGCTTCGGCTCCCTATGTCACGGCTCAGAATCTGGCAGGTGAGAATCTAATCCTCTATGCAATTCCTCTTGAAACCAATCTTGTATTCCAGAAGATCCTTGCTCCGAACAATATTACACCCCGAAAAATCTATCCGGTTATGTTAACGGAGGCGATCATAGAGATGGTGAGCGCGGAAATTGGAATTTCCGTGCTTGCTCGGTGGGCGGTTGCTCCTTATATAAAGTCGGGAAACCTGAAGGCTGTCCGGTTGACAAAGAAAGGTGTGTATCGCGAATGGTCTGCTGTAATCAAAAAGAACCAGCCTATTCCATCCTATTATATGGATTTCATAGAGCTATTGGCCGAACGTGCCGTGCCTTCTCGAATGAAAGTATTGAAAGCATGATATGTCAGAGCAAAGGCATAGCCCAATCACGCTCGGTGCTCTTTTAAGGAGCTCGAGTAACGGGCATCTGATTATTACAGAAACAAAGCACGCAGCAGGACTGACTCTTCAACCGCACAGTCACGAAAGAGCAAGCATTTCATGCGTTCTTGAAGGCTCCTTCCTTGAAGCGACACAGAACGAATGTCATGAATGCCAGGTCGCGACAGTTCTAATGAAACCGGGTGGCGAAATTCACTCCAATCGATACGGCAGTCAGGGAGCACGAACTTTAATCGTTGAGTTAAAACAGGATTTGTTAAATCTGATTCAGGAGATTCCATCTGTTTCGATTTTCCTCCGGACCGAATGTTTTCCAGGCGGGATTCTGAGCGCATTAGCGATGAAGCTTTATAAGGAATTCCGGGCTCAGGATGGTGCTTCGATCCTTGGAATGGAAGGACTCGTATTAGAAATGATGTATGAAGCTTGTAAGGCTTCTGCGTTCCATGTACCCAACAGAATTCCTTCCTGGTTATCAAAAGCGAAAGAATTTCTCCATGACAATTTCAAGAATGGATTGACACTATTGACTGTGGCCGGAGTCGCGGGTGTCCATCCGGCTCACCTGGCAAGAGCATTTCGGCGTCACTATGGAATTACTGCCGGCGAATATGTCCGCCGGTTGAGAGTCGAATGGTGCACCACTCAGTTGCTTCATTCTGATCGAGAAATTCTTGATATCGCCCTGGAAGCGGGCTTCTACGATCAAAGCCATTTCATCCGCGTTTTTAAATCCTTGACGGGATTCACCCCGTATGAATTCCGCCGATCCAAAAGGCTTGTTCATTGATCGAGCAGTAAGGAACGCTAGGCAAGTCGCAGACATGCAGCAAGATGACTCATCGATCCGGAAGGCGTTTGCCTTTGTAGAGGAACATGGCGTTGTGCTTGAGAGCGGCCGTGGTCCGGTTCCTTCTCTCGCGGACGCCATCGCTGGAGAGTTGATCCGGGGCAGCTGGTGGGGGCACCAGAAAGGGCGAGATATTTTTCGCGCCACACGAGCCATACGCGATTCTTCTGATGTTCTAGTTTGCCGACTCATAGATGGCAAGATTACCTTTGTTCATCGCCGCCTCTGGCCGGCGCTGGTTCGTTTGGCGGATAGACTCGAGCCCGGGACGCTCATCGCAATTCGTGAGAAGCACACAGCTTCGGGAGCGCATAAGCTTGTGACAACACCCTTCCCACGATGGGTGCCTGTGACGATCCGGGAGGCAGCCAGGAAGATGTCCGAGACCGAAGCTCGAAACAGTTTTGGAGACTGGCTACCGATATCACACCGACGCAAAACAGCCAGGAGTCGATAACCTGCCATCGAAAAGAAATGAAGTCCTGATCTCCGAGATCATGCCCTTCCAGAAACGCAAATCTAATCCTGAAATCAAGCATAACAACCTGTGTGACATGGCGGTAGTCAAGTCGTTCCTGGACTTCAGTATGAATGCCAAATCGCTGTCACCACGTTTATTTGAGTGCGTCGCGTGTTGAAAATAGAGTGCATAAAGAAACCTTACGACGGTCACCGATGAACATCCGTCCCTATTTTGTTCTATAGGCAAGTTTCAGGTTACCGTTCTTCGGCTGTGAGGAGGTGAATGTTTTGTTCCGGTGCAACAATCATCTTGTGTAACCCACGTTTACGGGAATAACTGTTTCTAAAAACTTAAGGAGAGCCTTCGAACTTCTAGGCGGTTACTGGCCTCTTGCCCGGCGGTGTCGGGGCCTTTTGTTTGCCCGGAGAACAAGGGCAGCAAAAAGTTGAACTGTCAACACCCAAAAAAAGAAGTTGGCAGTGGTGATAGGAAACGTTATGGTCCCCACGAAATCAACCCAACCGCTACCCCATCGTTCCCAACCTGCGGCTGGAATCGGAAAACCCATTATTTTGGTTTTCTCTGAAGTAGAGTAGATCAAGCCCGAAAAAAAGACTCCAGCGGCAATTCCCAAAAGAAGAAACAACACGATATAAAATTTCCGCTGTCGATCGGACTTCACATTGAATGCTACGAGACGTGCATTCCATCGGATGACTTTGTAAGCTGCAAATGCTAACGCAATTGCCAAAAAGAAAACCAAGATTTCCATTTCAAGTTTAGAGTAATCAATTCATACTGTCGTGTCATTCAAAGTTAGAAATTGCGATTGCCACCAGGCATTGTCGTGTTTGGCATTGGATTTGGTTCATCGCCACGGCAGACAGGACAATTCGAATTAGTTCCACATCTTGAAATAATTCTTTCGGCAACGGTGTGGCAATCGTTAATGGGCGGGCACCAGAAACCGGTGGGAGTTCCATGGCCGTGAGGACCGCTACCAATTGCAATGGCTTTATTTACACACTTTTCGTCGACATCCTCAACATCCCAACATTTCGTCCCCTTACGTTTCTTGGCTCCGCTCGTGTGATCCGTTATTTGCGTCCTGACAGTTGCAAAACACCGGTCAACCTGAACACCTCCACCAAGTGGCCCATTCCAGCTTCATATTTGTCCGTTTTGATCCAACAATGAGCAATCTTTGTCCAACGCAAACCACCAATATCGTTTGGCGCGCAGCATTTCTGAACTTTTAGACCGCTTGGGTCAGAATTCAGGCTCCGTCTATCCTTATGAGCCGGAAGTTCCACAAAAAATACGACTGCACAAACTGCAGCAAAGATAAGCACATTTTCATGTCGATCCTTCATAGCCAATCTTTGTCAATTAATATAAAGAATCCGTCATAACTCGATCCAATGAAAACTTCTCATTGATCCCATAGAATTCCTTAATTGTGATTTATCTGAATCGACGACCGTTAACTTTACTTGACTCCTTTCGAGCTCCTTCAATTTGCCAGGCTTGGGGAGGCGTAAAGCATAGTATCTCGAGCAAGAGCCCCATATGAATTTCGGCGATCCAAAAGGGTTCTTCATTGATTGAGCAGTAACACGGAGGCAAACTGCGGATGTGCAATAATCTCCGAGATCATTCCTTTCCAAAAACGCAAATCAAGTCCAATCCTAAAATCAAGTCAGATGCGATCATTGTAATGAGGAACCTATGGATCATCAAACGTTGCGATTGCTTTGCGATTTGATTTCAATCAACTCGATTAACCCGTCATTGGTACCGGATGGTGCCGGAGAAAAGGATATTGCTGATGCGGTAGCATCAACTCTTCGCAAAAGTGGAATCGAAGTTGAATGGCAGGAGGCGGCTCCCGGCCGTCCGAACGTGATCGGAATCCTGGAAGGAAGAAAACCGGGGCGCACTTTGATGTTTTGTGGTCATACGGACACGGTTGGCGTGCAAGGAATGGAGGCGCCGTTTGATCCAATCCGCCGTAACGACCGAATTTATGGCCGCGGCGCTCAGGACATGAAGGGCGGACTCGCAGCGATGATCGGCGCGGCAAAAGCAATCGCAGAAAACGGAGGTCTTTCTTCAGGCCGATTGATCATTGCCGCCGTATCAGATGAAGAATACGCAAGTGTTGGAGCGGAAGCGCTGACAAAGAAATGGGGAGCCGATGCAGCAGTAGTTCCGGAACCAACGGATTTGTTGATTGTGGTTGGGCACAAAGGTTTTGCGTGGGTGGATGTGGATGTTGCCGGCAGAGCTGCCCATGGAAGCCGGCCGAATGACGGACGAGATGCGATTCTCAGGATGGGTCGTGTGCTTGCGAAACTAGAGCACCTGGATCACACGATTCAAACACGGCAGCCACACCCTTTACTCGGCACCGGCTCACTGCACGCATCATTTGTTCGGGGCGGAAGAGAGTTGAGCACCTATCCGGATCATTGCTCGCTGCAACTGGAGCGCAGACTTCTTACAACCGAACCGATTTCCCTTGCGCTTGAGGAACTGAATGAGATTCTGGATGCGTTGCGAAAAGAAGATCCGGAATTTGAAGGGTCTGCAAAACTATTGTTCGGACGTTCAGCGTATGAAATCCCTGCAGAACATGAGCTGCCGCGCACACTGGAATCGATCGTAAAACGCCTTGGTAAAACTACGCGAACCGGTGGCGCGACCTACTGGACCGACGCAGCAATTCTGGCGGAAGTTCATATTGACTCGGTCGTATTCGGACCAACCGGAGCCGGACTTCACAGCACCGAAGAGTACGTCCTGTCAGAAGATGTGCTTTTGTGCCAACATGCGTTTATAGAGTTGATTCGATCCTATTGCGGTTAGAAAATTCTATTTCGATGAAGAATGATGGGCGATCCCTCGTTTGAAGGAATTCAGAAAACCGCACAGGACATTTCATTCTGGATCAGTCCGACACCGCTGACCGAATCTCACATTCTGTCCGCATTTCTGAAGAGCACGATATGGTTGAAGAATGAAACATTCACCCCGATCAGCTCTTTCAAACTGCGCGGCGCACTGGCTGAGATCATCAGAAATCCATCAGTGAAAGGAGTCGTCACATCTTCCACGGGAAATCATGGCCTTGGGGTCGCTTATGCAGCGCGCTTGATTGGCAAACCCAGTTTTATTTTTTTGCCGAATCGCGCCAATCCGGTCAAACGAAGGATGATCCAATTCTTCGGCGGTTCCATTTTTGAAAGAGGGGAGGACCTGGATGAAGCAAAGTTGCTCGCGATTCAATACGCTAAAGAGAATCATTTTCTAATGATTGATGACGGTGAAAGCAAAGGAGTCATCGAAGGGGCAGGAACGATCGGGTTGGAAATCGGCCAGAGTCTGAAGAAAGTGGATTATGTCCTTGTTCCGATGGGGAGCGGGTCACTCGCTTCAGGAATCGCGATCGCGATGAAATCGCTGCATCCAAATGCAAAAGTAATTGCCGTTCAATCGGAAGGGGCTCCGGCCATGGCGCAAAGTTTTCGAATGAAACGAAGCGTGTCTCTGCCGTGTAATACGATTGCGGATGGTCTGGTCTGCCGTGTGCCGGCCGAGCTATCGTTGAGAATGTTAATTGCTTTTGTGGAGGATACCATCACTGTATCGGATGAAGAGATTCTTCGTGCGGTGAGGGATCTCGCGCTCGAGGCTCACATTCTTACAGAACCATCCGGTGCTGCTGCGCTTGCAGCCGCCGTTCAACTCCGGGAAACGATTCAAAATCAGGTTGTCGTACTTGTTCTGACCGGTTCCAATATAACAGACCAGCTCCTGAAAGAAGCTCTCTCTTGCAAGTCTCTCATTCGGCATTTGAATACGACTATTCCTTGAATGCCTGGATGTTCCAATTTCACGTTGTGAAAATCGCCCACTGTCCATTCAGGATTTCGGTAATTCTGTTCGTAGGCACATCGAGCTGACGCGCCAACTCTGCAGCACTCTCCTTAACTCTTTGAGCTCCTCTGCCAGATGCTCCCCAGGGTGAATAGCGGTGATTGTCATGGTGGTTCACCTAATGATAACCAACAATCTCCACGTAAGCATGTGTTATGCGTTACGTCAAGCATAAGCAATGAAGGAAGCAAGACGAGTCGAAATAATTTCGCCCTGAATGCAATAGTTTTCGACATCACATACATTCCAAGCCCTTCATCTCCTCGATAAGAGTCCTGGCACGTTTGTTGATAAAGGCTGCGGCGGAGGATTTGACATGAAGGAATACATCGCATACGGCGCCGCAGCGGCCGTGCTGATCAGTCTTCTGGTATTTGCACCGGGACAGACCATTGCAGCTTTTTTGATTCTGGTTTTTCTGATCACCGAGCCGGAAGGCAACAGGCGAAAACCTTTGCTGCTGCGACCCTTCTTGAGAAAGAAACCTCCACAGCAATCAAATGATGACGGCAATTTATCAGAGGTGAAAAAATGAAAATAGCAAAGTGGTTCAAGCATGAAACGCGAACCAAAATGCTGGCGGTGTTAGTTCTCACATTGGTGTTTGGCTTTCATTCGGCCGCCTTCGCACAGAGCTCCGGAAACTCTCCGCTGTACAACATCGGCCAGGCCCTTGCCGATATTCTCGCCGATTTCAAGTTACTCATACCTATTATCGGCGTGATCGTCTTCATCTGGGCCGGGATCAAAGTGTTGTCCGGACAGCGGGATGCGATTCCCTGGGCGATTGGAGCGCTGGCTGGCGTAGTGATTGCACTCAATGCAGACACCATCTACACCTGGCTCAGCGGACTGGTTGGCTAAACAACGTTATTGGGATAAGGAGGCCCTGCAACAATGCGAAGCGCCGAACACAATCGATCGCTTTCCGATGGACTGCGAATTCTGGGATTAAGTGCGGTTGAAATCTGGTTCATTGCGCTGCTGTATGTTCCCGCGCATTACATCTTACCCGGCTGGCTCTCGCTATTCGGATTTGTTGTCGGTTACTTCATCTGCAGGGCCGCCGACACCGTAGAGCCGCATTTTCTTGAAACAACCCTATTGTATCTCGCCCAACCACGTTTGGTGCGAAAGAGATAGCCGATGACTCTACGACACGTATCGCTCGATCAGGTCTGGGATATTGCAGATGTTCCCAATGGAAACGGATTCCTGACGCAGGATTATCACTACGCAAAAGTATTCGCTTTAAGAGACAGCGAACAGTGCGCAGGTGAGTTCCAGGCGCTACTTGGGGAATTAAATGGAAAACTCCGCGTGAGCCTCTATGCGAATCTCATAGATGGACGTACATATACGCATGCGGTGTTAACCACCATCGGGCCCATCTCCCTGGGGCCGGGCACAATGCGGAAGAAAAAATTCACCAGAGTTCTTGAAGACTACGTCATGAAGCGCGAGTCAGAAATTACTGCACTTGCTAATCGTTACAAAAGTCTGCTGTCCAATACTGTTACAGGCGACTCGCTCCGTTGCTTTGCCGGATTCATCTATTCGTCACACATCGTTGATTTCGAGCACTTCACAATCGACAAGGTTCTGCAATTTCAGTCCAATGGGGAAATCCAGTTGCTAACCACCGGCAAAGATTCACACTTCCAAACTTTTCCGTTCTATGTGATTTCCGTACTGGATGCGCCTTACTCAACCGGGTTTTGGCAGAACCTGTGGAAGTTTGACGGAGATTTTTGGTGCGTGGTCTCGCTGGATCGCATCGATCAGACTTTTGCGGAAACGTTGCTCGATCAGACGCGGAACATTTATCACGCGACCAATCAAGAGCTCAAGCTACCTGATATCGCCAAATGCTTCCGTCATAGCACGACGTTCTTATACTCAGCAGCAAAATACACTGAGCTCAGTTATTTTCTGTCGCACCTGAGATATCTGGGATGCAACGTTCAAGTGCAGTCGGTCAGAGCAGAAGAGGCTCTCTGCAACATGTTGCCGCCCGGGCGGGTTTTTGGACAATGCGCAACGGATAATCCACACACGCTTTTCCCGACCGGGGCAGGCAGTCCTCTTCAAGTCCCTGCTAAGTTACAATCGATGCCCAAAACACAGCAGTGCAAAGCGATCCGTGTAAAAAGTACTCGAAACCAGCCCCTGTACCAGAAGTGGCCGCTGATCTCGTATGACCAAAGCAGCGGCACGCTCATAACGGATCGTCACGACTTCTTCAGGATCTATTCGCTCAATTCATGGTGGGATCCGCATCTATGCCCGGTAAATTATCCGGCAATCGATAGAGCGTTAAACACGCTGGGGGATAACAAAGTTTCGCTTACTTACTATCTTTTGCGCGCGCCGATCGATCCCCTTGAGGCGACTCATCCGCTCATGTACGACCAGCTCACATATTTGCGGGATCAGAAGCTGGCATGGAAAACGAAAGGCTTCATCGTTCTCAACTACCGTTTGCAGGAACGGAATCTAAAGACACTTTACAACGTGACTCATGAACAAAT
>JAKEFK010000147.1 GCA_022616075.1 bacterium | reverse complement strand
GTTCAGGCGGCGAACAGCGGAGATCAGATTCATGTGCGATCGGGAATCTATCGCGAGCAGATCACGTTGAACAAGTCTCTGGTATTGAAAGGGGAGCCGGGCGCTGTCATCGAAGGGATGGGTAAAGGTTCCGTGATCGTAGTCAAACAGGGGCCTTCTGAAATTCGCGGTTTCACGGTGCGGGGCAGCGGCGGTAGTCTTGTGTCGGAAGACAGCGGCATCAAGATTCAAAAGGCGCGCAACTGCGTCGTTGAAAACAATCTAATCGAAGATGTTCTCTTCGGTATCTTCGTCTTATCGGCCCGGGGAGCCCGCATTCATGGAAACCACGTAATCGGCAAAGAACTCATTCCACCACGCCGTGGAGATGGGATACGGATTTACGATTCTCCGCAAACGACAATCGAACAGAACATTGTGGAACGAAGTCGTGATCTTGCGATCTGGCAATCGAATCACGTGACTGTTCGAAAGAACATAGTCCGCACAAGCCGCTACGGGCTTCATTACATGTACTGCGATGACAGCTTGTTTGAGGACAACACATTTGAAGACAATCAGGTTGGCTCCGCGATCATGTACAGCAGACGGATGACTCTTCGCGGCAATCGATTCACCGGATCGCGCGGCGTTGGTGGAGTCGGTTTCTTCATCAAAGTTGGTGATGACATCCTGGCCGAAAACAATCGAATCTCCGATAACGCGCGCGGTATCTTTCTGGAAGAGGTTCCACAGGCGGTGAATGGGACGTGCATCATTCGCAACAATCTGGTTGCAGGAAACGATGTGGGCATTTCGTTGCAGCCATCGATTGAGCGCGCTGTGTTCATCGAAAACGCTTTCGTTGCAAACCGCGTGCAGGTTGAAATCATGGGTGGCGTAATCAAGCCGAAGATTTTTTCGCTGGGGGAAAAAGGAAATTACTGGAGCGACTATGTTGGATTCGATGAAAACGGCGACGGTTTAGGTGATACGCCGTATCAAATTGAACAGTTCTTCGAATCGCTTGCTGTTCGCTGGCCGGAGCTGGGTCTATTGCGAATGGGACCTGCGAGTGAAGCGCTGGAAATGGCGGCGAGAACTTTTCCACTGGGTCGTCCGCGGACCGTCGCAATAGACAAGCGTCCGCTGTTGAGGCCCTCGGAAATCAGTGGAATCGCCGCGGTAAATTCTGCAAGCGCAGGTCTTTGGTTTCCGGGATTGCTGCTGACCGCATGCTGCTGGATCACGATAAATAAAATTCGAAGTGCTGCAGAGTGAAATGATGATGATCACAGTGAATGATGTTTCCACAAAGATCGGCGGCCGCCAGATTCTTGATCGCGTGAGTTTTGAAGTGCAAGCCGGAGAAACGCTGGCTCTTGTCGGGGCGAACGGAGCAGGCAAAAGCAGCCTGTTGCGCTGCATACTCGGCCTCGTTCATTACACCGGATGCATTCAGATCAAAGGAATTTCACTGGAAGAGGATCCGGTCGAAGCAAAAGAGTTGATCGGATACATGCCGCAGGTCCCCGCGTTTTGTGAACAGACAGTGAAAGAGAGTCTGATCTTTCTTGCGAGGTTGCGCGGTGTAGATCCTTCGGAAATCTGGGCGTACGACCTTTTGGACAGAGGACAGCGACTTGGAGGATTTGCCGGAGTTAAAATTGGCAATGAGGCGAAACTACCCCCAGGTCCGCCGGGTAATACTCATTCCAGCAAAGAAGCGCATCTCGACCACTTTACCTTTCCTTTTGTCTAAATCGGCTATATCACGTGCAAAAAAAATCCGAGATGTCTGCAAGTTTTTGAAGCTGGTTCTCGCTATAACTAGCAAGGAGGAAATTCAAATGAAAAAAAGCTTCTTGGTTCTTCTACTATGTTTGTCCTGTGTCACGCCGGTAATGGCTCAGTTCTACCGGGAGGATTTCACTTCGGACACAAATTCATCCCAACCCGGCTTCGCCTCATCAATATTTGTCCATTCCAACAGTGGAGGTTATGCGCTTATCGCGGCTCCCTTCGCGGCGCCAGATCCGCCACATGCAATCGAAATATTTCATGCCTTTGATGAGATCACGTTCGCCCTGGGACCTGGTGAACAGGTCCAACATGCGAGAGTCTATGTAAACAGTGCATTCGGCCATTGTAGAGTGGTTTTCCAGGGCGCCAATCTGGACGTTGATGGAGTGACTCCTGTTCGGAAAACATTTGACTTCAATGCTGGAAACACCGTTTGGCAGTCCGTCGAAGTTGATAACACAACTATTGGTGATCAGATCTTACCTCCTCAACCTGCTCCTGCGCTGGGATTCATCCAGAAGATTACCTTGTGGGGTGGAGAGAGCATTTACGACAGTATTGAAATCGATGTAGTTGGAGGTAATCCGAACCCGGAAACGGTTGGAGTTCTAGTTAATCCCAGAACAGTAAATCCCAATGATCGCAACGGTTTGATTCGGCTGACTGTACTAACCGATGCTAACTTCGATGCGCTTACCATTGATGTGAACACAGTGAATTTTGGAAATGCCACAGGCGCGATAAACGCAATCGCTGGAGATGTGGAGTCGGATGGCGATACGGATCTTTTGCTTTTCTTCCGTTTCCGGGATGTCGGAGTGATATGTGGAGATATATCCATCCCGTTTACTGCTATGACGGTGATGGGCGATTCGGTCCAGGGAACCGGAGCAATAAACGTTGTGGGTTGCCCGTAAGGCCCTGACACTCTAAAGACAAATCGAGTTTAACAAGGAATTATAAGAAATTGCTTTTTCGCGTAAGCACCAGATATGTGAAATTGGGCAGAGATCTGCGCGATCAATTGTACAGGAACGGCAGATGGACAAGGTGAGTATCAAAAATAGGAAACTGGCGTGTTTTCGGGACAAAAAGAGAGTGCGGCTACTATTTCGGAAGCAGAAGAAGGAATCAGTCGGCTGAGAAGGAATCCCACTCAGGTGGAGTATCGGGCGGAGGTCGAACTGCAGCAAGCGGTAGCGGTTCAAACTTATATTGAAGATGCGCAAGAATTTTATCGATGACGGGACCATCTTTGATTACCGAGACGATCTTCATCTGATTCCGGCATTTGGGACAAAGCAGAGGATCTGCTTCGTAAACAAGTCGAATCAATGCAGCCCAGGACTTACGCCGCAGTTTTGTCCATTCAGTTTCCGATTGGGCTTCCTTGTTGCAGTGAGTCCTTGCTACAGAGGAGTCGCCGAGTTTGGCTCTCCTGCCACGATGTGCGTTGGAATAAGCGCCATAATAATGGACAAGCTGAGATCCCTTTTCTGGAATATGGGAAGTGACTTTCGCAATCCATTCCAGGGAATCAAAGATCTGACCTTTGGGTTCAAAGAGGGTGTCGCATCGATCGTTTGACAGAGATCCTTTGGCCAGGTATTTCAGCAAACCGTCTTGTGTAAGTTGAAGTCTGGAAGAGGAAGCCGGAGCGCGCACAATATAGAGTCCCACTCGGACCACATCTTCTTTTTGCAGAATCGAGGGCCCCACATAAACATGGAATCCACTGTGTCTCCAGGTGCGCATCTTTGCGATCAGCTCCGGGCCAATGAGCCCTTTTGGAAACCAGGAGCTTGTAAACGTGTGCTTCAAACAGCTGCCGCAGTATATTCTCAGCAATCAGCGCGGCAGGAAGAAAGGACCCGTCCGCTTGAAAAGTACCGGAAGCAATCAATGCGTGAATATGTGGATTCCAGTTGAGAAAATCTCCCGCAGTAGCAATCGAAAGGATGCCTGCAGGCAGCGTTCCTTGCGGGGAGCAGACTTCAAAATACTGGCGGATCGCCTTCCAGGCGCATCGACTCAATTCGGTTAACAGTTTTCGGTTGTATAAAAAGAAGATGCGAAAGATCCTGGGGATCGAAAATACAACGTGCCGGTGCGGAGTCTCTGCCAACACTTTTTGACGAACGAACTCACCCCACAAAACGGAACGTTTGGCCGAACAGGATGGACAGAAACCGCGGCCTTTGCAAGAAAAAGCAAGCAGGAATTCCTCCCTACAAGAAGGACATCGGATGCGCGCAAAGCCGTTCTTCAGCATTCCGCAATCCAGGTATTTGGTCACCATATAGGAGATCACAGCCCTCCACTTGCCGTAATGCTTTTCAAAGCGATGATCGTACTCACCCACGAAGCGATCAAAATGGTGAAAGAGAACAGAATAGAAGGGAGTCTTCTCCGGATGTCTGGAT